>JAKDNC010000059.1 GCA_030452025.1 Nocardioides sp.
CGGACTTGAAGTCGTCGCACCGTTCGACGTCCTCGGCGGGGTCCGGGGCGTAGCCGATGGCGGCGTCGACCCCGCCCATGTCGAGCGCGTCCGCGAGTGGGTTGATGTCCCGGGCGACGGTCCAATACCACCGCGCGATCGGTGCGCTGTAGTCCAGCGACGCCGCGAGGTCGGGGTTCCCGAGCAGGTCCACCCCGAGGTCGTTGCCCGCGGCTTCGTAGTTGAAGTCGCCGGTGAGCTGGATGTAGCCGCGGCCGGTGTAGGTCGCGCCGCCGGACTGGACGATGTTGTAGAGGAACGTGCTCTCGTTGGCGAGCGTGGCCAGGAACGCCGCCTGGCGCGGAGCCGTGTCGATGCCGGCATCGGCCATCGCGGCGTTCAGCGTCGGCAGGCCGTCCTCGACCGTTGCCCGGTCTCCGACCTTGCCGGAGAACATCGCGACCAGGTCGTCGTAGGTGACCTCACCGGCGGGGTCCGGCTCCGGGTCGGGCTCGTCGGTGCACTCCGGCACGTCGGGAAGCTTCGACTCCGGGATGTCGACGAACGCCACCGACACGTAGCCGCCCTTGTCGGGCACGTGTGCCCACCACGAGCTCGAGCCCCCTTCGATCGGCACGTTCTCTCCCTCCCTCTGGCAGTCGACCGAGATGGTCTCCGCCGTCTCGAGGGTGGACACGACTGCCGACTGGGTGGTGGCATCGGCGCGCACGCGAAGCCCCGATCCGTAGGTGGGGAACTCCTTCTCCGCTGCAGTCGCTGTGGCGGTGGCCGACGTATTGGCGGCTCGCGCAGAGTGTGTTCCCGATGCCGCATCGGCGGGTGATGCGGCGATCAGGCCTCCGACGAGGACCGCCGCCGAGGGCAGAGCGATGAGGGCGCGCGGAAGGCGCATGAGTTGTCTCCTTGTCGATCCCGAGCTCGATGTTGGACCCCTCCAACCTCCAACAGATCAAGACGGGTGACAACCCCTCGACGGGATTACTCGCGGAGGCACCCGGCGGCCACTCGGCGGCCACCCGGCGGCCAGGAGGTGATCAGGGGTACCGGATGCCGACCGTCTTCTGGCTGATCTCCCACAGCTCTCGCTGCTCGCTCTCGTCGCGGCTGAGCCGGGAGCTCTTCACGACCGTCGGAAGCCCGCGGAGCTCCCGGAAGCCCGACGGCCCGGTGAAGGTCCCGCCGGGAAGGTCATCGACAGCGGCCATCAGCGACGGCATCGCGCCCATCTCCGGACGCTGGGCGCCGGCCTTCATCGCGGCATCGAGGATCCCCGTGATTCCTCCACTGGCCTTCATCGTCTGGCCGTAGGAGAGCAGGTGGGTGGCGCTGTAGCCGGGGTGCGCGGCCAGTGCCTTGATCGGGACCCCGGCCGCGCGCAACCGACGATCGAACTCGTAGGTGAACATCAGGTTCGCCAGCTTGGACTGGGCGTAGACCTGCCAGCGGCGGTAGCGCTGCGGTGCCTTGAACGGGTCGCCCAGGGGCGCCGAGCGCGCGAAGTGATGCATCGAGGACGAGACGGTGACCACCCGGCCGTCGCCCGAAGCGGCCAGCTGCGGCAGGAGGAGCCCGGTCAGCAGGAACGGCCCGAAGTGGTTGGTGACCATCTGCAGGTCGAGCCCCAGCGTGCTCCGCTGGGCCGGGGTGGCCATCACCCCCGCGTTGTTGATGAGTACGTCGATCGGTCCCAGCTTGCTCGTGGCGACCCCGGCCTTGCGGACCGACGCGAGATCGGTGAGATCCACGACCACCTGCTCCACCGGGGCGCCGGGTCGCTCGCGGTGCAGCTCGTCGCGGAGGTCGTGGAGCTTGTGCCGCGACCGCGCCGCGAGGATCACCCGGGCATCGTGGCGCACCAGCTCCAGCGCGGTCTCGCGTCCGAGGCCACTGGTGACCCCGGTGACCAGGAAGGTCTTGCCGGACAGGTCCGGCATGTCGGTGAGCGACCAGGTCACGGGGTGGTCCGGTAGGAGTCGATGACCTGCTGGCCGAGCTCGCGCTCACCGAAGAACGCCACCTGCGAGGGAGAACGACGGCCGCCGGAGGTCACGATGAAGTCCTCCCGGCTGAGCTCGATGCGGACCGTCGGGTCCTCCGGCGGGTCGATCGGCCGGGCGCGACCGTCGTCGCCGACCTCCACCGCCACGGGGCTGCTGCCTGACGGGGCAAGGACGACGGTGGTGCCGGCCGGCGGCGCCACACGCTTGCCGACGATGACGCCGAGGGCCTCGCCCATGTAGTCGACCGTGTGCTCGGCCGGCGCGGTGTCGAGGTTGCCGGGGCGGCCAGTGGCGCGGCGTACGTCCTGCTCGTGCATCCACACGTCCAACGGGCGGTTGCGCAGGAGCAGCTCCCAGTCCCACGGCATGCCGCCGAAGACGACCGACGGTTGTCCGGTGCCGACCGTCGGCGGGTCGGCGAGCAGCCCGGTGTGGCGTCGCGTCGCGGACTCGCGGATCTCGGAGATCAGCTCGTCGGGAGTGTGCTCGCGGCGGGCGAGGACACCCTGCTCGGTGTAGCGGCCCATCACCCCGCGGGCGTGCGGCACCTCCGCGACCTCGACCGTCTCCTCGGGCTCTCCGGCGAGCACTGCCTCGAGGTGGGCGGTGTGGGCCGCGACGTCGTGGACGTTCCAGCCGGGGAGGTCGGTCGGCTCCGCCCAGTCCTGGGGAACGAGCTCCTCGAGAAGCGTGGTGAAGTCGTTGATCGCCTGCCACCACACGTCGATGTATCCGGCGAGTCGCTCTGCATCACTCATGGCGTGAGCCTAGTGCGCGCATCGCGTTCCGTGCGATGTGCATGCAAGATCGGTTGTGGAACCTGCGTTGTGCACGGAACGCTCGGCGCCTCGTGCTGGAGTCCTCGTGCCGGTGGGGGCCTGGTGGGAGGATGTGGACATGGCGACCCGACCTCGCGTGCGCGCGCCGGAGCTCCAGGGTCGCGGCTGGCTCAACACCGACGGTCCGCTCTCGCTCCACCGGCTCCGCGGACGCGTCGTGCTCCTCGACTTCTGGACCTTCTGCTGCATCAACTGTCTTCACGTCCTCGACGAGCTGCGCGAGGTCGAGGAGGAGTTCGCCGACGAGCTCGTGATCATCGGCGTCCACTCGCCGAAGTTCGTCCATGAGGCCGACCCCGACGCGCTGGTCGCAGCGGTCGAGCGGTACGCCGTCGCACACCCGGTCCTCGATGACCCGGAGCTGGAGACCTGGCAGGCCTACACCGCTCGCGCCTGGCCGACCCTGGTGGTGGTCGACCCCGAGGGCTACGTGGTCGCGCAGTACGCCGGCGAGGGTCACGCCCACGCGATCTCGACGCTGGTCCGTGAGCTCGTCGCGACACACCGCGCCAAGGGCACGCTGCAGCCCGGCGACTCGCCGTACGTCCCGCCTGTCCCCGAAGGCACCGATCTCCGCTTCCCGGCCAAGGCGATCGCCCTGTCCGCCGGTCACCTCCTGGGCGCCGACAGGGGCCACGACGAGATCGTCGAGATGGCCGGGGACGAGGTGGTCCGCCGCATCTCGGGCTTCCGAGAGCCGAACGGACTGTGCCTGCTCCCCGCCGACGTCGCCCGAGAGGTCGGCTACGACGTGGTCGTCGCCGACACGGCCCACCACCAGCTCAAGGGCATCCGGCTCGCGGAAGGCGACGTGCTCACCCTCGCCGGCGACGGGGGCCAGTGGATGCAGGGCAACGGCACCGAGCGGCTCTCCAGCCCCTGGGACGTCGCCTGGTGGCAGGACCGGATCTGGATCGCGATGGCCGGGGTGCACCAGCTCTGGACCTTCGACCCACGCACCGGCACTGTGGTGGTCGCCGCCGGAACCACCAACGAGGGCCTCGTGGACGGCCCGCTCGCAGACGCATGGTTCGCCCAGACCAGCGCTCTGGCAGCGGACGGCGACCGGTTGTGGATCGCCGACTCCGAGACGAGCTCCCTGCGCTGTCTCGAGGCCGGCCAGGTGCACACCGTCGTCGGTCAGGGGCTCTTCGACTTCGGCCACCGCGACGGTGACCGGGAGCGTGCCCGGCTCCAGCACCCGCTTGGCGTCGCGGTCCTGTCCGACGCGACCGTGGCCGTCTGCGACACCTACAACGGCTCGATCCGCCGCTTCGACCCGACGACCGGGATGCTCGACACGATCACCGTCGGTCTTGCCGAACCATCGGGCCTGGTCCGCGTCGACGACACGGCGTACGTCGTGGAGTCGACGGCTCACCTCATCACCGAGGTCGACCTGACCGGGAGTGCGACCGGCGACGAGTTCGAGACCACCACCCAGCGGCCGGTCACCGAGGTGGGCAGCCGCGTCGTGCTGACCACGCCGTTCACCTCGCCGCCCGGACAAAAGATCGACAATCGCTTCGGGCCCTCCGCGCAGCTGATCGTCACGGCCACCCCGCCTGCGCTGATCCGCAGTGGCGGAGGCCGCAGCCCCGATCTCACCCGAACCCTCGAGCTCGATCCGGCCGTCGGCGACGGCGTCCTGCACGTGGCCGCCCGTGCCGCGTCGTGTGACGTCGGGGGCGGCGAGGGGGCTGCCTGCCGGATGCACCAGCAGGACTGGGGCATCCCGGTCCGGATCACCCAGGGCGGCGACGCGGAGCTGGTCCTCCCGCTCAGCGGCTGAGCGCCGACAGCAACCGACCGCCGTACTCGCGACAGCCCCGGAAGGGTCAGGGGGCGCCGCGGGGTTCCTCGATCTGGGGCAGGACCTCGCTCAGCTCATCGACGATCAGCCGGTCGTGGTCGATCTGCCCCGCGCGGAACGACGCCCGTCCGACCATGTGGTTGGCCACCGGCGAGGTGACGAGCTGGAAGAGTGCGACCAGGACCAGGATCCCGATCGCTTCGGGCTCCCGCAGCCGGAAACCGAGGCCGATCAGGACCAGCAGCAGGCTGAGCACCTGCGGCTTGGTGGCGGCGTGCATCCGGCTCAGCAGGTCCGGCAGCCGGAGTACGCCGATCGCGGCGATCAGGGCCAACGCCGCACCAGTCAGCAGGCAGGCGGCGGCAATCACGTCGGCCAGGTCCGTCCAGCTCATCGAGCCTCCTCCTCCGCCTCGATGTCGTCACTGCCCCGACTGAACCGGGCGATGCTCACTGATCCGACGAAACCGAGCAGCGTGAGGACCAGCAGGATCGGCAGTGTGGTGGTGCTGCGGTTCAGGGCGGCCTCGAGAGCGACACCGCAGATGCCGACTGCTGTGAGTACGTCGAGGGCGACGGTGCGGTCGAGCATGGTCGGCCCCATGGTCATCCGGGCCAGGAGCAACAGCGTAGAGAGTCCGAGCATTCCGGCACAGATGTAGACGACAACGGTCATGGTTGAACCTCTTCGAGGTGGTCGGTCTGTGAGCCGAAGGCACGTACGACTCGGCGTTCCTGGGCCAGGACCCGTTGTCGGAAGACCTCGACCCCTTCCTCGTCGCGCACGTCGAAGGCATGGAAGAAGACGGTGTGGGTGGAGCGGCGCGCCTCGACGGCCAGGCTGCCGGGGATCAGGCAGATCATCTCGGCAACCACGGTGAGCACGAAGTCCGACGGCGTCTTCAGGTTCACCTCGACCACGGCGTTGCGCAGGTTCTTCGTCGGGCCGAGGGTCGCCCTGGCGACCAGGACGCTGGAGACGACGACGTCCCAGAGGAACCTCACGCCCAGCCAGAGCAGCGGGATCGGCCGGACCCGCAGGTGCATCCGCAGCGGTGGCAGCGGGAAGAACAGACAGACCCCGACCGCGACGGCGAACCCGAAGAGGGCGTTGCCGAGGCTGAAGTCCCGCCAGAGCATCAGCCAGACCAGGGTCAGCCACACCAGCACCGGGAGCTGCAGGGTGCGGTGGCGGGGGATTGGGCGCGGGCTCATGGAGCGACCCCTTCACACTCGCACTGCGGTACCTCACTCCGGCGCACCTCGTCCCTCGGCGCACCTGCGTTGCGGTTCCTCGCGCTCATGAGTCACTCCCCAGGACCGAGGAGATGTACGGCGTCCGCTCAAGCAGGGCGTGGGCGGCCCGGTCGGTGTACCCGTAGAGCGGCCCCGCCACGAGCGTCAGCGCCAGGCTGAACCCGATCAGCGCGGCCGTGGGCACGACCATCCCCAACGGCAGGCGGGAGGGAAGGGAGCCATCCCGGAGTCGCTGGTGGAGGTCTCGGTCGGGCGCGTCCACGTCGACCACGCGACGGGCTTCGTCGAGCTCGCGGGTGCCGAACGCGGTGCCGGCGACGTGGACGTGCTGGCGGTGGATGACGAATCCGTGCCGGTGCTGGTTCTCGTCGAGGTCGTCCTCGAGTCCGGGCAGCGCGCGCATCATCTCGTGGGCCTGCTCGGGGGTGCGCCAGAAGGCAAGACCCCACGTCTTGGCGACGGCGTACAACGTGAGCAGGCTGGTCACCGCGCCAGCCGCGACCAGAGTGTAGGACAGCGGGGTTCCGACCTCGAGCCCGGCCTGGAGCAGACCGACCTTGCCGATGAAGCCCGACATCGGAGGGATGCCGGCCAGGTTCATCGCGGGGACAAAGAACAGGATCGCCAGCAGCGGGGACAGACGGGCCAGGCCGCCGATCCGGATCAGGCCGGTGCTCCCGGCTCGGCGCTCGATCAGGCCCACGACGAGGAACAATGCGGTCTGGATGGTGATGTGGTGGGCGACGTAGAAGATCGCGCCGGAGAAGCCGGCGCCGGTCGCGAGACCGATCCCGAAGACCATGTAACCGATGTGGCTGACCAGGGTGAAGGAGAGCATGCGCTTGATGTCGGACTGCGCGATCGCGCCCAGGATGCCGACCACCATGGTGGCCAGCGCTGCCCACATCAACAGTCCCGAGAGTGGTGAGTCGGGGAAGAGCAGCGTCTGGATGCGCAGGATCGCGTAGACACCGACCTTGGTCAGCAGGCCGGCGAACACGGCGGTGACCGGCGCGGGGGCGGTCGGATAGCTGTCCGGGAGCCAGAACGACAGCGGGAAGATGGCCGCCTTGATCGCGAACGTGGTCAGCAGCAGGAGCTGCAGCATCAGTGCGGTGCCGTCCGGGATCTCCCCGAGTCGCACCGCCAGCTGGGCGAAGTTCAGGCTGCCGGTCGCCGAGTAGACCGCGGCCAGGGAGATCAGGAACAGGCTCGAGGAGAGCATGTTGACCACGACATAGATCGTCCCGGCCCGGATGCGTGCCTCGGTGCCACCGAGCGTGAGCAGGACGTAGCTGGCGAAGAGGAGCATCTCGAACGCGACGAACAGGTTGAACAAGTCGCCGGCGAGGAATGCGTTGGAGACGCCGGCGACCAGGACCAGGAACGTCGGGTGGTAGATCGACAGCGGCGCACCGGCTTCTTCCCCGGTCATCCGCTGCCCCAGGGAGTAGAGGAGGACCATCAGCGTGACCACGGCCGAGACCAGCAGCATCAGGGCTGAGAGCCGGTCGGCGACCAGCGCGATCCCGAGCGGTGAGGCCCAACCGCCCAACCACAGCACCTGCGGACCGTTGCTGTCGGCCTGCACCATCAGGACTGCGGCGATCACCGCGACGGCCGCGAGGATCGTGATGGTGACGAAGCGTTGGGCCTGCGGCCGCCGCGAGAGCATCAGCGTGGCGCCAGCCCCCAGCAGAGTGAGTACGACGGGCAGTGGGACGAGCGTGCTCATGCTCACATCGCTCATGGGGTGGAACCCTCTTCCTCGAAGGTGTCCTCGTCGCCGGGATCGTCGGCGGTCTGCCCCTGGAAGAGGTCGTGGCTGTCCGAGGCCTCGTCGGCCTGGGCGAGCAGGCGGATCGCTGCGTCCTCGTCATCGTCCTGGACGTCGTCGTGCCCGTTGAGCTGCCAGCTCCTGTGGGCCATCGCGAGCAGGAACGCGGTGGTGCCGAGCGCGATCACGATCGCGGTGAGGACCATCGCCTGGGGGAGGGGATCGCTCATGTCCTCGGTCGGCGTGGACCCGATGATCGGTGGGTCACCCGCCGGGCCGGAGGCGACCATGAACAGCAGGTGCACCCCGTTGCCGAGCATCAGCAGGCCGACCAAGACGCGGGTCAGGCTGCGCTCGAGGATCAGGTAGACACCGGTGCCGCAGAGGAACGACGCGGTGAGGATCAGGGTCAGGTTCGCGCTCACAGCACTGCCCCGTTCGCTCGCAGTTCGGCCGCGTCCTTGCGGTCCCGGGTCGGGTGCGGGTGGCTGCGGCCTCTCGCTTCACTCACAGGCGAACACCTCCGACGGCGGTGGTCTCGGCGTCGCGCTCCTCGCGCAGGATCTGCCGGTCGAGTCGGGAGCCGAAGGTTCGCAGCAGGTCGAGGATGAGACCGACCACGACCAGATAGACGCCCACGTCGAAGAACACCGAGGTGACCAGGTGGGGGTCGCCCAGAACTCCCAGGTGGAGGTCGATCTGGGCGCTCTGGAGGACGGCGCCGCCGAAGGCGATCGGGGCGAGGGCGGAGGCGGTGGCCACGAAGAGTCCGGTCCCCATCAGCATGCCGGCGTCGACTGGCGCAGCCTCGTCGAGCTCGTAGCGGCCACCGGCCAGGTAGCGGACCATCAGGGCGAGCCCGGTGACCATGCCCGCGGCGAACCCGCCTCCGACATGATTGTGGCCGGCGAAGAGCAGGTAGATCGAGAGCACCACCATCGTGTGGAACATCAGTCGGGTGACCACCTCGAAGATGATCGAGCGGCGGTCCGGACTCAACGTACGCGGCCCGGGCAGCCACACCCGGCGGCCCGGCGAGGTGGGCAGCTTCTCGACCGACGTGGGGTAGGGGATCTCGCGGACCCGGCGGATCCCGGAGAGCCGGGTGTCGAGGAAGATCAGGCTCGCGACGCCGGTGGCGGCTGCGACCAGGACCGAGATCTCGCCCATCGTGTCCCAGGCCCGGATGTCGAGCAGGATGACGCTGACGATGTTCTGTCCGCCGCCGTAGGCCAGCGCGGGCTCCGGGAAGTCCACCGAGACAGGGTCGTGCGTGCGAGCGTTGGTCGAGATCAGCATGAAGCCCGCCACGGCGAGCCCGACCCCGAGGCCGAGCAGCATCCGGAAGTAGCGGCGCCTGCTCAGCGGCCGGTCGGTGAAATATTCCGGCAGCCGGCGCAGCACCAGCACGAAGACGACCAGGCTGGTGGTCTCGACCAGGATCTGGGTCAGCGCGAGGTCGGGGGCGCCGTGCAGCAGGAACAGCGCGGCGGTTCCGTAGCCGGTTGCGCCGACCAGGATCACTGCACGCAACCGGCGCCGCGAGCGGGCGGTGAAGACCGCGGCGATCATGATCAGCGCGCCCACGGCCCCTTGGGCTGGGGAGTCCCAGAGGACGATGTCGAGCTTGTCGGTGAGGTTCAGCACCATCACTGCGCCGGGGAGGGTGAGGACGGCGAGCAGGATGAAGGTGAGGTACGCCGCCACCGAGCCGCGCTGGGTGAAACCGGTGACCTCGACTGCGCTGCGGTCCACGCCGCGCATGCCGGCGCGGTAGGCCCGCTCGGCGCTCCATGTCGACGAAGTCAGCGCCTGGAGCTGCGCGAAGACCAGCCGCTTCCAGAAGAGCAGCAGGCCAAGGCCGATCGCGATCGCCGAGAGCAGCAGCGGCAGCTCGAGGCCGTGCCACAGGGCGAGCTCGCTGTGATGATGAGTCGCGGGGAACTGCGCGAGGTGCGGCTCGAAGGCGCGGGTGAGCAGTGGCCCGCAGAAGCCGAGAGTCAGGGTGAGTGTCGCCAGGATCACCGGGGACGCCGCGAAACCGGCCGGGACCGGCGTGACCCGGGTGTCCTCGACCCCGGGCTTGGTCGCGAAGGCGCCCCACATCAAGCGCATCGTGTAGGCCATCGTCAGCGCCGACCCGAGGACGACCCCGGCGACGACCAGCCAGCGACTGTCGTCGATCAGCCCCGCGAAGACGCTCTCCTTGCCGACGAAACCGAGCATCGGCGGGAGCCCGGCCATCGAGGCGGCGGCGACAGCGGCGGTGGTGAAGACCACCGGCATCCGGCGGGCGAGCCCGGAGAGCTCACGGAGGTCGCGGGTGCCGGCGTTGTGGTCGATGATCCCGACCACGAGGAAGAGGGTGGCCTTGAAGAGCGCGTGAGCCAGCAACATGGCCAGCCCGGCGAGGGCGGTCTCGCGGGTGCCGACGCTGAAGACGACCAGCAGGAAGCCGAGCTGGCTGACGGTTCCGTAGGCGAGGAGCAGCTTGATGTCGTACTGCCGCAGCGCCCGCCAGCCGCCGAGCAGCATGGTGAGCACCCCGAGAGTGAGGATCGTGCCGCGCCAGCCGGGCAGCTCCGAGAAGCCGGGGGCGAGCAGGGCGACCAGGAACACGCCGGCCTTCACCATCGACGCGGCGTGCAGGTAGGCGCTGACCGGGGTCGGTGCGGCCATGGCGCCGGGAAGCCAGAAGTGGAAGGGGATCAGCGCGGACTTGCTCAGCGCGCCGATCAGGACGAGTACGACGGCCACGGTGGCCGCAGCGCCACCGGGAGGGTCGGCAACGAGCTCGCTGGCGCGGTGGGTGCCGGTCAGCTCGCCGAGCATCAGGATGCCGACCAGCATCGCCAGGCCACCGAGCGTGGTGACGATGAGGGCCTGCATGGCGGCCATCCGGCTGCTGCGCCGCGCAGGGTCGTTGCCGATCAGCAGGTAGGAGAAGACCGTGGTCAGCTCCCAGAAGATGTAGAGGACGAGCAGGTCGTCGGAGAAGACGAGGCCGAGCATCGCGCCGGCGAAGGCGACGAAGACGCCGCTGAACTGGGCCAACGACGGGTCGTCCTCGTCGAAGTACCACGCGCAGTAGGCCAGCACCAGGCACCCGATGCCGCTCACGATCAGAGTCATCAGCCACTGCAGAACGCCAAGGCGCAACACGATGTCGAAGTGCAGGTTCGGCAACCACTCGACGTACTGGGTCAGCGTCTCACCGTTGCTGACCCGGCCGGTGAGGGTGAGGGCCCAGACAAAGGTGACCAACGGGACCGAGGCGACGACCAGGAAGGTGCGGCGGCCGAGAAACCGGACCAAGGCAGGGGACAGCGCAGCAATCGCGAAGTGGGCGAGAACGAGCGCGAGCAAGCGGGGCCTCACTGAGGGGTCCGGGGGCTGGGTCGATCCTAGTGACCCACCCCAGGTTCCACGGCATCGGTTCCGCACCCGCAGGTAGCAGGGGCGATGCAGAAGGGGCCGCAACGGACATTGTCAGCAGCGGCCACTTCGTCGGTTATCAGTCGATCAGAAGGAACCCTAGTCGAGGTCCATGACCGAAAGGTCGACGTGCTCGCTGAGGTAGCGCTCAGCGCTCAGCTTCGGCAGGTTGTTCTGCGCGAAG
>JAKDNC010000727.1 GCA_030452025.1 Nocardioides sp.
CACCACGATCGCGCACGTGCTCTCCGGCCTCGCCGAGGCGATGCTCTCGCAGGCCGACGAGCTGCTGTCCGTCTACGACGAGATGAACGTGTCCCCGCTGGGCTCGGCGGCCTTCACCGGCACGGACGTCGCGATAGATGCCGACCGCGTCGCCACGCTGCTCGGCTTCGAACGGTCCTTCACCGCCTCCTACGAGGCCGTCGCCGGGGCTGAGCACTTCATGCGCCTGGCCGCCCTGCATGCCCGCATCGGCGCTACCGGGGCACGCTGGGCTCGGGTGCTGCAGGAGTGGATGAACCTGGGCTGGGTCCGGATGCCCTCTGAATTCACGCAGGGATCCTCGATCATGCCGCAGAAGAAGAATCCCGTGGTCCTCGAGCACCTGGTCTCGATGTCCGGTGCCGCCAACGGAGATATGACTTCGATCTTCACCACCATCGCCGCCGGCTGGTACGAGGACTCCAACAACGCCACCACTGACGTGCAGAAGCACCTGTGGACCTCCACGGACCGGGTGCTGCGAGTGGTGCGGCTGCTGGACGGGCTCAGCCTCGAGATCGAGCCCGAGCAGCTGCCCACCGACGAGGAGATCGTGCGCTCCGGTGCCACCACCACCGCGGTCGCCGAGGCCCTGGCCACTCGCTCCGTTCCGTGGCGCAGCGCGCACGACGTGGTGGGCACGCTGTTCCGTCAGGGCGACCCCACCACCTGGACCGCGCAGCAGGTCGAGGAGGCGCTCGCCGCGGCCGGCATCGAGGACGTGGGCCCGCTGCGCGAGCTCGTACTCTCCTCCGGCCGCGATCCCCGACGCATCCTGGATCGCGAGCAGCCCGGCTCGCCGGGGCGCGGACCGATCGTCACCGCACTGCGGGATACCGAGGACCGAGCGGGCGACCTTGCCGACTCCTTCGCATGGCGCCGCCAGGCTCTGGAGAGCGCCCGTGAGGGCATGCTGGGCACGGCCGCGGATCTCGCCGGCCCCGCCGCTGTCGGACACGCGCTCAGCGTGATCGGCAATGCGAATCTCGACGTCATCGTGCACCGGGCACGCTCCTTCCCCCCGGCCGGTACAGAGCAGATCGTGCCGACCATCGAAGTGCGCCTCGGCGGCTCCGCCGCGATCGCCGCACAGCGTGCCGCGCAGCTCGGCCTGCCCACTCGCCTGGTCGCCAAGGTCGGTGACGACCCGACGGGACAGATGGTCCGCGACCTCGCGAACGTCGATGGGCTGGACGTCGAACTGATCACGGACAGCACGCACGAGTCGGGCCTCACCGTGGTCGCCGAGGACCAGGACCACGAGCGGTCCTTCCTCTCCTCACTCGGCGCGATGGGACAGCTCGGACCGGACGAGGTCTCCGCAGAGGCACTCGAGGCGCGGTTCGTGCTGTTCAGCGGATACTTCCTGCTGCCCGGGCTGCAGGGCGACGCCACCGGCATGCTCCTGAGCGAGGCCCACAGCCGCGGTGCGGTCACCGCCGTGGACACCGGCCACCCCGACGGTGGATGGAGCGAGCAGAAGCGGTCCGAGCTCATGGAGCATGTGCTGCCGCATACCGATATCTTCCTGCCCAACGAGAGCGAGCTGACCGGTCTCACGGGCATCGACGATGTCG
Organism: Nocardioides sp.; assembly: GCA_030452025.1. GTDB lineage: Bacteria > Actinomycetota > Actinomycetes > Propionibacteriales > Nocardioidaceae > Nocardioides. The sequence goes on from JAKDNC010000727.1 coordinate 1,617, forward strand.
AGCGGGCGGCCCAGCATCTCGCCGCCCGCACCGGGACGACCGTGGTCGCCAAGCTCGCGGCCGACGGCGCACTGTTGTGCGCGGATGGCAAGATCACCAGGGCTGATGCGCCGCAGGTCGAGGCCGTGGACACCACCGGTGCCGGCGACTCGTTCAATGCGGCGTTCCTGGCTGCGTTGCACCGCGGGGAGAGCAACGAGGCGGCTCTGGTCGCTGCGGTGACGACGGCGAGCGAGCTCATCGCCACCTCGCCGGGGGAGCGGGCCGCGATGCTGCGGGGCGTGCGCGGTTAGAAGGCCGTCGCCGAACGGTCCCTGGATTCTGGCGCGCCCTGGGTGTCGGTCCGTGTGACACGCTGGCGCGATGCCCCGTCCCATGCACGTCTCCGACAGCATCGAGATCGCCGCCGACCCGATGACCATCTATCGCGAGGTCGCCGACCCCTCGCAGATGGGGCGCTGGAGCCCGGAGAA
>JAKDNC010000728.1 GCA_030452025.1 Nocardioides sp.
CGCCCACCCCCTCACCCCGGCCCAGGCCCAGCAGCTCGCGTTGGCGCGGATCGCGCTCGCCGCCCCGTGGTACGTCGGCCTCGCCGCGGCCACCGCCGCCCCGGGATCCGCGGGGGCCAGGGCCCTCGAGCGCGCGGCCCTGGCGGTCACCGAGGGGCGTGGCTCGATCGTCGTGGCGCCCCGGTTGACCCAGTCCGAGAGCGCCGACCGGGTGCTGGTGCTGCACGAGGGGGCGGTCGTCGAGGACGGCACCCACGACCAGCTGGTCGCGGCCGGTGGGCGCTACGCAGAGCTGTGGGAAGCCTGGACGACCTGACTCCACACGAGGTCGAGTCGGCACGAACTGGCGCCATTTCACAACTGCAAGAGCGCGCGACACGTCGAACAATTGTTCGCACAGACCCTTGCATCCTTCGAACACATGATCTAACTTCGTGCATGTGTTCGATCGAAAGTCTGATCGATGCGACCGACTCGGAATCAGCTCGAGAGCTCGAGGACGACCCACTGTCGGTGGCTCCCCGTAGACATTCGCTCAACACAGACCACCTACTTCCCCCGGAGGTCCCGATGAGCACCATCTCCATCCACGCCACTCCCGCGTTCACCCGACCCGCTCCGCAGCTGCGCCTCACCCGGCGCGGCCGGTTGGTGGTCTTCGTCGCCGCGATGCTCGCTGTCCTCGCGATCGCCATCGCATTCGGCGCCTCGTCCATGGCGACCAACGAGGCCGGAGTCCCGCAGGAGACCGAGATGATCATGGTCGGCCAGGGAGAGACCCTCTGGGACATCTCTTCCGACCTGGCCACGGATGGCGACGTTCGCGCGATGATGCACACGATCGAGGAGCTCAACGCTCTGGACTCGTCGATGCTGCTGGTCGGCCAGGAGCTTTACGTCCCGGCCATCGACTGACCTGCACACCACGAACTTCCGCGGGTCGCCTCGACCCCGATCCGCGGATGCATCAAGGGGAAGACGAGGGGCGGGATCCGACGAGGTCCCGCCCCTCGCACCTGCTCAATGATCGCCACCGGGACCACGACCCCGGGCAGCCCATTCTGGGGCAACACGCCGTTCGAACAGATGTTTGAACAGATCCCACTTTGGGACTAGGTTGAAGCTCCACTGAGGAAACGCACTGCGGAAGGCACTTTCGATGGCAAACGACAAGGTCACCGAGCTACCCGACGGCCCCCCGGACGCCACCGGACTGACGCCGCGTCAACAGCGCATCCTCAACACGATCCGCGATGCCCTCGAGAACCAGGGCTACCCGCCGAGCATGCGGGAGATCGGCGAGACGGTCGGCCTGACCAGCTCATCCTCGGTCTCCCACCAGCTCAAGGTCCTCGAGAGCAAGGGCTTCATCAAGCGCCACCCGAACAGGCCACGGGCGCTCGAGGTCTTCCTTCCCGAGGTGCTCGCCGCTCGCCGCTCGATCAGCGCCGTCGAGGAGACGTCGTACGACGAGACGGAGATCGGCGACTCGATGCCGGCCGCGAGCTATGTGCCGGTCGTCGGCCGGATCGCCGCCGGTGGTCCGATCCTGGCCGAGGAGCATGTCCAGGACGTCTTCCCGCTACCCAAGCAGCTGGTCGGGGACGGCACCCTCTTCCTGCTCGAGGTCTCCGGTGAGTCGATGATCGACGCCGCCATCTGCGACGGCGACTACGTCGTGATCCGCCAGCAGCCCGAAGCCCGCAACGGCGAGATCGTGGCTGCGATGATCGACGGCGAAGCCACCGTAAAGACGTTGCAACGTAAGAACGGCGAGGTCTGGCTGCTCCCCCACAACGACGCCTTCGACCCGATCGACGGCACCCACGCCAGCATCCTCGGCATCGTCACGGCGGTGCTCCGAAGCGTCTAGGCGGTGTCCACAACGGTGTCCACAGCGGGGCGCGGGCAGGGGCGTTGGCAGGGGTTGGCAGGGATTGGTGCACGCTGGTGGATGAATGGCTTGTTCGCTGAACCGCTTGGCCCGACAACCCGCCGGCCAAGCGTGAAGTTCTCTTGGCTTGGCAACTGAGCGCCAGTTCTCCGATCTCTTGTCAGTTCCCCCGTTCGCGTCGCTCGTGTTCA
>JAKDNC010000729.1 GCA_030452025.1 Nocardioides sp.
TGGGGATCCTGCCGATGACGGTGAGCTCCGCCGACGTGTCCTACCGCGGCACCGTCGTGCCCTGGTGGGTCCCCGTCCTCGGCCTGGGCCTGGTCACGGCTGCCCTGGCCTACGTCACCGGCATCGCGGCGGGTCGAAGACTCGGCTCCCGGATGGCGTCCTTCGTCGGGCTCACTGAGGTCCTGGCTGCCCTCCTGTTCGCTTGGCTTCTGCTCAACGAACTGCCCGGCTGGATCCAGCTGGTCGGGGGTGTCTGCATCCTGGTGGGAGTCGTGGTGGTCAAGAAGGGGGAGCGGTCGGTCGAGGCCGTGGCCACTCCCACACCCGCATCCACACCCTGAGCGTCAGCGAGCGCAGTTTCGTCGGTGACTGCACGCCGTCATGGTTGTGGTGCTCAGCCCTCGTCGTCGAAACCGGCCACGACGTCACGCAGCGCACCCAGCTGGGCGGTGATCGCATCGCGGCGCTTGGTGATCCGGTCCACCTCGGCGCGCACGGCGGCGAGCTCGCGGTCGGCGTCGGCCTGGCCCGAAGCAGTGAGGCTCTCGGCCTGGCTGCGCGCCGAGGCGACGACCTGCTCGGCCTCGCGACGTGCACGGGTGAGCAGAGCATCGGACTCGGACTGGGCCTGCTGGCGGTGGGTGGTGGCCTGGTTCGTTGCTTCCTTGGCGCGCTTCTCGGCCTCGGCGGCACGGGTCTCGGCCTCCTCCACCAGGCGACGGGTCTCTGCGGTGGCGTTGGAGTGGTAGTCGGCCGCCTCCTTGGCGAGTCGCTCCTTCTCCACAGCGAGGGTGCGGCGGGCCTCCTGCACCTCGCGGTCTGCGGCAGCCCTGGCCTTCTCTGCCTCTCGCGTGGCGCTGACCCGCATGTCGTTGGTCTCCTGCTCCGCGGCCAGGCGGAGCTGGTCGGCATCGCGCTTCGCGGCAGCGCGTAGGTCGGAACCCTCGCTCGAGGCCAGTGCGCGCTCCTGCTCAGCGTCGGCGATCAACCGGCTGCGCTGCTCCTCCAGTTCGTTGAGCTGGACGACCCGCATGTCCTCGGCCTCCCGCTGTGCGTCGGCCCGGATCGCCTTCGCGTCCTTGGACGCCTGGGCGCGGATCTCGGTCGCCTCCCGCACAGCCTGGGTGCGAACGTCCTCGGCCTCCTCCTCGGCCAGGCGCAGAAGCTCGTTCGCGCGGCCACCGAGGCCGGCGTACGACGGGTTCTCGTTCTCCGTGAGCTTCTGCTGCAGCGACGACAAGTGCGACTCGAGCTCGATGACACGCTGCTCGGAGCTCTCGAGGCTCTGCCCGAGGCCAGCCTTCTCGCCCAGGAGCTGGCGAAGTGTCGAATCGACCGCGGCGCGGTCGTAGCCGTTGCGGCGGACCACCGAGATGTTGGGCAGTTGTGGCGTGGCGGTCGGGCGCGGGGTCGCGGCGGGTTCGGACTGCGCCGGCGCGCTCCGGGCGGTGTCTTGGCCGGCTCCCTGGCCCGATGCCTGGGTCTGGGGCTGGTTGGGGGTCCGGACCGGCTGCGCAGGCGTCGAGCGGGATGCACCCTGCTGGCCCTGACCAGTACGCCGCGGAGCGGGCGGCACTGTGCCGGTTCCCTTCGCTGACCCGTTGTCCTGGGTCGGCTGGCCCTTCACCGCCGGGATCACCTGTGTCGCGTCGTCGGCACCGGCATTGGTGTCCCCGGTGTTCTGATCGTCATCGAAGATGGACAGTCCGTCGTCGCTCATGTTCGCAAGATTCCTTCGTCAGTCTCGTGGCGCAACCCGTGCAGCCACCAGTGTTGCCGATTGCCTGAAAAGAACCCACCCCGGCTCGCGCTATTCGGGCACGAACCGGGGTGAATTCTTCGGTTGAGTCAGTGGGTCGCCGTGCGCCTGAGGCACTGGCCTCTGTCGATTGTCGTCCCAGCGTGGTTGTGTCGCGCAGAAACCACGCCAGGACGACAATCGCCGCTCGTGCCTCGCTGCGCCGCCTCAGACGCGGTGTTGGTTTGGCGCTGTCGGCGTTGGTTTGGCGCTGTCGGCGTCTCGCTCGTGCCTCGCTGCGCCGCCTCAGACGCGGTGTTGGTTTGGCGCTGTCGGCG
>JAKDNC010000060.1 GCA_030452025.1 Nocardioides sp.
GCGCGCTGCTCCTCGTTGAGCAGTACTCTGGGCGAACCGGCCCCGATGCCCAGCACCGTCAAGCGGACCGCTGAGGGGTATGCGTCGAACTGGCTCTGCGAGAACATCCGGGCCGGCGACACCCTCCGGGTGTTGCCGCCGAGCGGGATCTTCTCGCCGAAAGACCTCGACGCCGACCTGCTGCTCTTCGCCGGTGGCAGCGGCGTCACCCCGGTCATCTCGATCGCCCGCACGGCCCTGGCGAAGGGGAGCGGCAAAGTCGTCGTCTTCTATGCGAACCGTGACGAGAAGTCGGTCATCTTCGCCGACGAGTGGGCCCGCCTGGCCGTGGAGAATCCGGACCGGCTGATCGTCGTGCACTGGCTGGAGAGCGTCCAGGGTCTGCCCACCCAGGAACAGCTCCAGGCCTTCGCCGGCCACTTCTCCTCCTTCGACTCCTTCTGCTGTGGTCCGGCCCCGTTCATGAAGAACGTCTCGCTGGCGCTGCGCGAGCTCGGCTTCCCGCGGGCTCGCCGGCATCAGGAGAAGTTCATCTCCCTGGGTGGCAATCCCTTCGGTGACCTCGCCGGGATCGCCGAGGCCGAGCACGAGATCCAGGATGCGGAGGCCACCGAAGAAGACGCTCCCGCCGAGGGTGGCCCACAGGGACCGGTGAAGGTGGAGGTGGAGCTCGACGGCGTGGAGCACACCTTCGACGACTGGCAGCCGGGCACCAAGCTGCTCGACTTCCTGGAGTCCAAGGGGATCAATGCACCCTTCTCCTGCCGTGAGGGGCAGTGCTCGGCGTGTGCGGTCCGGATCGTCGAGGGCGAGGTCAAACTCCTCCACGACGAGGTGCTCGACGAAGAGGATCGGGCCGACGGGATTCGTCTGGCCTGCCAGGCGGTGCCCGTCACGGACACCGTGAAGGTGACCTACCACTGATCCACGACTCTCGGACAGTCATCACCATCCGCGCTCGCGCCACTCGCGTACGTGAGGCCGCTCGTCCCCGAGCAGGCCGTCATTGCCGTGGCCGGGGTGAAATACGGTCTCGTCCGGGAGGGTGGCGAAGACCTTGGTCTCCACCTCGTCGACCAGCTGCGCAAATGCCTCCGCGTCCCCGAACGTGGCGCCGACACCTCCGGGGAAGAGGCTGTCGCCGGTGAACAGGTGCGGCTCTCCGTCGATGTCGCGGTGGAGCAGGGCGATGGATCCGGGGGTGTGGCCGGCGATCGCGATCACCTCGAGCTCCTGGTTTCCCAGATGGATGACGTCGCCCTGGTCGACCCGGTGCGTCACCTCGATCCCGGTCTGCTCGGTGATCGCGTCGGCGTCGGGCCGGCCGGCGTAGACCGGGACGTCGTGAAGCCCTGCTACCACGGCGGCCAGCGCCCGGGGGTGGTCCCAGTGCTGGTGAGTCACGACGATCCCGGAGAACTCACGACCGTAGGCGGCCGTGATCGCGTCGATGTCGTCGGCCGGGTCGATCAGCAGCCGCTCCCCAGTGTCGCCGTCGGCCAGCAGGTAGCAGTTGTTCGACATCTTCTCGTCGACGGCGAGCTTGCCGATGTCGAGCGGGGTCGACCCGGTGAACTGGACAGGGTCGCCGGGTTTCACGTCTGGGTTGTAGGTCGTCATGGGGCCACTCTAGGAGAGGCAGCTCAGCGCCACCTGGCGATCGTCGGCAGGGCTGCGCTGCACTCCAGCGCGGAGCCGTCTCCCCGCCCGACCAGCCACCACGCCAATTCGGCCGCAGGCGCAGAGACAGAGGGGCCGCCGCCAGATCCGAACTTCCAGACGTCGCCGGTGTCAGTCGCGGTCAAGACCATCGAGCCGCCGTCAGCGAGGTCCCTGTGACGATGGGTGACCACAGCTGCGGCGAAGTCCAGCGGCCAGTCCGACGGTGTGAAGCCGGCGCCGAGGTCGGTGTGGTGGATGATCACCTCGCGGCGCCGGGTGCTGGGCAGGTCCCGCGGCGTCAGAAACCCCTCGCCCCCGGGGACACGCGGGATCGCGGCGTCGTACAGGGCCGGCGACAGCTTCTCGACCGCGACGACCAGGCGCTCGCACGCAGACCGGGTGTCCTCGATCATCTCCTCGGCGCTTCGTCCCGCACCGGACTCGACTTCGGCGTCGCGGGCCTCCTGCGAGGAATACATGAACACGTCCGTGCCGTTGTGCAACGCAGTGACCGCGTTCGTCATGGCGTCGGCGTTGCGCGCGAGGTGCGCTGCCACGTGGCCGCGTGTCCAGCCCGGCAGGAGCGAGGCAGCGCGCAGGTCCCCGTCGTCGAGGCTCGCGAGGGACTGCAGATAGCGTGAGGTGGCGTCGACGACGTCAATCAGGTCGAGATTTCCGGGGTCAGCATTCATGAGCCCCATCGAAGCACGGCGCGTCGGGTTGTTCCAGACGGCTAGTATGACGAACACTTGTTCGAACGACATGGTACGACGGGAAGAAGGATCGTGGCGGACCAGCTGATCATCCGGGGAGCCCGGGAGCACAACCTCAAGGACGTCTCGCTCGACCTCCCTCGGGACTCTCTGATCGTCTTCACCGGGCTGTCGGGCTCGGGGAAGTCGAGCCTCGCCTTCGACACGATCTTCGCTGAGGGACAGCGCCGCTACGTCGAGTCGCTCTCAGCCTACGCGCGCCAGTTCCTCGGCCAGATGGACAAGCCCGACGTCGACTTCATCGAGGGGCTCTCGCCGGCAGTGTCCATCGATCAGAAGTCCACCTCGAAGAACCCGCGGTCCACGGTCGGCACCATCACCGAGGTCTACGACTACCTCCGGCTGCTCTACGCCCGCGCCGGCCGCCCCCACTGCCCGGTGTGCGGCGCGGCCATCGAGCGCCAGACACCACAACAGATCGTGGACCAGGTGATGGGCCTCGAGGAGGGCACCCGCTTCCAGGTCCTTGCCCCGGTCATCCGCGGACGCAAAGGGGAGTACGTCGAACTGTTCCGGTCCCTGCAGGGGCAGGGCTTCTCGCGGGCCAGGGTTGACGGCGAGACGCACCTGCTGGAGAGCCTCGCCAACGCCGACCCCAGGCTGGACAAGCAGAAGAAGCACACCATCGAGGTCGTCGTCGACCGGTTGGCGGTCAAGGAGACCGCCAAGCGAAGGCTGACTGACTCCGTTGAAACGGCCCTGCAGTTGGCCGGCGGACTGCTCCTGCTCGACTTCGTCGACCGCGACGACAAGGACCCGGATCGTGAGATGCGGTTCTCCGAGAAGATGGCCTGCCCCAATGAACACTCACTGGACACCGACGAGCTCGAGCCGCGTTCCTTCTCGTTCAACTCTCCGTTCGGCGCGTGCACCATCTGTCACGGTCTCGGCACCCGCATGGAGGTGGACCCCGAGCTCGTCGTGGGCGACCCAACGGCCACCCTCGGCGAAGGGGCGATCCAGCCGTGGAGTGGTGCCCACGTGGCCGACTACTTCGCGAGGCTGCTCAACGCCCTCGGCCAGGAGCTCGGCTTCGACCTGAACACCTCGTGGGAGAATCTCCCGCCAAAGATCCAGACCATCATCCTCGAGGGCCACCCGACCAAGGTCCACGTCCGTAGCAAGAACCGTTACGGACGCGAGCGCTCCTACTACGCCGCATACGAGGGTGTCCGCCCCTACATCGAACGCCGCCACCGCGAGGCCGAGACCGACACCAGCCGGGACCGATTCGCGGGCTTCATGCGCGAGGTTGCCTGCCCGGCCTGCTCCGGGAGTCGGCTCAAGCCGGTGTCCATGGCGGTCACGCTCGGCGCGCGCGAGTCTGGCGGTCTGAACATCGCCGAACTCTGCGCGCTGCCGATCAACGAGACTGCGGAGCATCTCTCCACCCTCGAGCTCTCCTACCGCGAGCGCCAGATCGGCGAACGCGTTCTCAGGGAGATCCAGGAGCGTCTCAACTTCCTCCTCGACGTCGGGCTGGACTACCTCAGCCTCGACCGGCCCTCGGGGTCGCTGTCCGGGGGGGAGGCGCAACGCATCCGGCTCGCCACCCAGATCGGTGCCGGTCTGGTCGGCGTCCTCTACGTCCTCGACGAGCCGTCCATTGGCCTGCACCAGCGCGACAACCAACGGCTGATCGAGACCCTCGTCCGGCTATGCGACCTCGGCAACACCTTGATCGTCGTCGAGCACCACGAGGAACCCATCCGCTCCGCCGACTGGGTCGTCGACATTGGTCCCGGCGCCGGGGAGCACGGCGGCCAGGTGGTCGTCGCCGGCACCGTCGAGGACCTGCTCAACCACGAGGACTCCGCCACCGGCGCCTACCTCGCGGGCCGCTTGCAGATCCCCGTCCCCGAGGTACGCCGACCGCGCACCGACGGCAGGGAGCTCACCGTCCTCGGTGCCCACGAGCACAATCTCCAGGACGTCGACGTCACCTTCCCCCTGGGGCTGTTCATCGCTGTCACCGGCGTCTCGGGCTCCGGCAAATCGACACTGGTCAACGACATCCTCTACACGTCGTTGGCCAAGCAGATCTACAACGCCCGCACCGTTCCCGGACGTCACCGCACGATCACCGGCCTGGAACACGTCGACAAGGTGATCCATGTCGACCAGTCACCCATCGGGCGCACCCCACGCAGCAACCCGGCGACGTACACCGGCGTCTTTGACCACGTCCGCAAGCTCTTCGCCTCGACCCCCGAGGCGAAGATGCGCGGCTACCTGCAGGGTCGGTTCTCGTTCAACGTCAAGGGGGGCCGCTGCGAGGCCTGCTCCGGTGACGGGACGCTCAAGATCGAGATGAACTTCCTCCCGGACGTCTACGTCCCCTGCGAGGTCTGCAACGGCGCCCGCTACAACCGCGAGACCCTCGAGGTTCGCTACAAGGGCAAGACCATCGCCGAGGTGCTGGACATGCCCATCGAGGAGGCGGCCGATTTCTTCGCCGCAGTGCCCGCGATCGCACGCCACATGAAGACCCTCTGCGAGGTGGGGCGCGGATACGTCAGGCTGGGACAGCCGGCCACAACGTTGTCCGGGGGAGAGGCGCAACGCGTCAAGCTGTCCTCCGAGCTCCAGAAGCGCTCGACCGGTCGCACGGTCTACGTCCTCGATGAGCCGACCACCGGGCTCCACTTCGAGGACATCCGCAAGCTGCTGCTGGTGCTCGGACGGCTCGTCGACCAGGGCAACTCCGTGCTGGTGATCGAGCACAACCTCGACGTGATCAAGACCGCCGACTGGGTGGTCGACATGGGACCCGAGGGCGGGTCGCGCGGCGGTCAGGTGGTGGCCACCGGGACGCCCGAACAGGTCGCGGCCAACCCGGCCAGCCACACAGGCACGTACCTCGCACCGCTGGTCACCCCGGAGCCGGCACCCGTGGCGAAGCCGCGACGGAAGCGGAAGTCTCGCACGTGAATCGCGTGCCAAGGCCTTGGCTAGACTCGGCGCCATGACCAAGCAGACCTTCTCCCGTCGTCACCTCTTCGGCAGCGCCGCCGTCATCGGCATCGGCGGCCCACTGCTGACTGCCTGCGGCGGTGAGTCGAAGGACGAGGAGACGCCGTCTCCGGATCCGGGTATGCAGCTCACTTCCACCGCCGACGTGCCGGTCGGTGGTGGAGTGATCCTCCCTGAGGAGAAGGTCGTGGTCACCCAGCCGACGCGGGGGAAGTTCCAGGGCTTCAGCGCGATCTGCACCCACCAGTCCTGCCTGGTCTCAGAAGTCACCGAGACGATCGACTGTGCCTGCCACGGCAGCAAGTTCTCCCTCGCCGACGGCTCGGTCAGCCAAGGTCCCGCGACGGAGGCACTTCCGGCCGTTCCGGTCACCGTCAAGGGCAACAAGATCCTCACGACGTAGGCTGGCGCGCGTGGCTGATCCGTCGACCTACCGTCCGAGATCCGGGTCGATCCCGACCCAGCCCGGCGTCTACAAATTCCGTGACGCCAAGGGCCGTGTCATCTATGTCGGCAAGGCCAAGAACCTGAGGTCACGAATCTCGTCGTACTTCCAGGACATCACGAACCTGCACCCACGCACCGCCACCATGGTGACCAGTGCGGCCGGCGTTGAGTGGACCACGGTGAACACCGAGGTCGAGGCCCTGCAGCTCGAGTACTCCTGGATCAAGGAGTTCGACCCACGCTTCAACGTGAAATACCGCGACGACAAGTCCTACCCGTGGCTCGCAGTCACCCTCGGGGAGGAGTTCCCGCGGGTGATGGTCGGCCGCGGCGCCAAGAAGAAGGGCACTCGCTACTTCGGCCCCTACGGCCATGCCTGGGCGATCCGCGAGACGGTCGACCTGCTGCTGCGGGTCTTCCCGATGCGCTCCTGCAGCAACGGGGTGTTCAAGCGCTCCGCGCAGATCGGTCGCCCTTGCCTCCTGGGTTACATCGACAAGTGCTCCGCGCCCTGCGTGGGTGCGGTGACACCAGGCGAACACCGCGAGATCGTCGACGACTTCTGCGCTTTCATGGCCGGCCAGTCGAACACCTTTGTCAAGCGGATCGAGAGAGAGATGTACGCCGCGTCCGAGGCGCTCGACTTCGAGAAGGCCGCACGCCTCCGCGACGACCTCGGCGCGCTCAACAAGGCCCTCGAGAAGCAGTCCGTCGTCCTCGGGGACGGGACCGATGCCGACGTGGTCGCCTTCGCCGAGGACCCGCTCGAGGTCGCGGTCCAGATCTTCTACGTGCGCGGCGGACGGATCCGAGGACAGCGTGGTTGGGTCGCCGACCGGGTGGAGGAAGGGGCCACCAACGTCTTGGTGGAGAATTTCCTCCTGCAGCACTACGTCGGCGAGGAGGGTGACGCCGCGATCCCCCGCGAGATCCTCGTCCCGGACCTGCCGCCCGACCCGGCCACCATGGAAGAGCTCCTCTCCGAGCTCCGTGGATCCAAGGTCTCGCTCCGGGTCCCGCAGCGCGGTGACAAGAAGACCCTCCAGGGCACTGTCGCCCGCAACGCTCATCAGGCGCTGGGCTTGCACAAGACCAGACGAGCCAGCGATCTGACCACACGCAACCGCGCCCTCGAGGAGATCCAGCAGGCACTGGAGCTCCCGGAGGTACCGCTGCGCATCGAGTGCTATGACATCTCCAACCTGCAGGGAACCGAGGTCGTGGCGAGCATGGTGGTCTTCGAGGACGGGCTGGTGCGCAAGGGGGAGTACCGCCGGTTCGTGATCAAGTCCGTCGACGGCCAGAACGACGTCGCCTCGATGCATGAGGTCATCACGCGGCGGTTCAAGCGTCTGCTTGACGAGCAGGCCAGCTCCGTCGAGCAGGCGCCGGGTGATCAGTCGGAGGACTCCTCCGCCCCACTGCTCGTCGACCCGGAGACCGGACGGCCCCGCAAGTTCGCCTACGCCCCCGGGCTCGTCGTGGTCGACGGCGGCCCGCCTCAGGTGGCCGCGGCCACGGCTGCGCTCACCGAGCTCGGCATCGACGACATCCCGGTCGTCGGGCTGGCCAAGCGGCTCGAGGAGGTGTGGGTGCCGGGGCAGGAGGACCCCGTGATCCTGCCGCGGACCAGCGAGGGGCTCTACCTGCTCCAGCGAATCCGCGACGAGGCCCACCGCTTTGCGATCGCTCACCACCGCGGGCGCCGGTCCAGGACGATGGTGGAGAGCACGCTCGACGACGTGCCCGGTCTCGGAGAGGTCCGACGCAGGAGCCTGATCAAGCACTTCGGGTCACTTCGCAAGCTCCGCGCCGCGACGATCGAGGAGGTCTCCGCCGTCCCCGGCATCGGTCCCGCAACAGCCGAGGCGATCAAACGTGCAGTAGGTGATGGAACCGGCAAGACTGTTTCCGTGAACACCGCCACTGGAGAGATCGAGGAGCACTGATGTCAGAGCAGGACCCCGCGTCCCGTGAACCGGCGGGCGAACTGATCGTCGTCACCGGGATGACCGGTGCAGGCCGCAGCACAGCCGCCAAGGAGCTGGAGGACCTCGGCTACTTCGTCGTGGACAACCTTCCCCCCGCACTGCTGCCCGACGTGGTCCGCCTCGTCGACCAGAGCAAGGGCACCGAGCAGGCGATCGCGGTCGTCGTCGATGTGCGCTCCGGCGCCTTCTTCGAGTCGCTGCGCTCCAGCCTCGCCAACCACAGCACGGGCCGTCGTACGACACTGCTCTTCCTCGAGGCCGACGACGATGTTCTCGTGCGCCGCCAGGAAGCCGCCCGTCGGCCGCATCCGCTCCAGGAGGGCGGTCGGCTCCTCGACGGTCTCACCCGTGAGCGGCAGGTCCTCCTGGCGCTGCGGGGCAACGCCGACGTCCTCATCGACAGCTCCGAACTCAACGTGCACCAGCTCACGGACAAGATCGCGGAACACTTCGGTACCCCCGAGGCGATGACGCTCAAGATCACCGTGGTGAGCTTCGGCTTCAAGTACGGCATCCCGGTCGATGCCGACTTCGTGGCCGACATGCGCTTCCTGCCCAACCCGTACTGGGACCCGGAGCTGCGTCGCTTCAACGGCAAGGACGCGGCGGTCTCCGAATTCGTCCTGGGACTCGCCGACGCCGAGCGTTTCCTCGAGGCCTACACGCCCGTCGTCTCGGTCGTGGCCGCCGGCTACCTGCGCGAAGGCAAACGCTTCCTCACTGTCGCGGTCGGCTGCACAGGTGGCAAACACCGCAGCGTGGCGATGGCCGAGGAGCTTGCCACCCGCCTCCAGGAGCAGGGGTACGACGCTCAGGCCCAGCACCGGGACCTGGGACGCGAATGACAAGGGGCGAGAACGCGCACGACGACGACAAGCTGGTCGCTTCCGTGGTCGCCCTGGGCGGCGGCCACGGCCTGCACAACTCGCTCGCAGCGCTGCGCCGGGTGGTCTCGGAGTTGACTGCCGTGGTGACGGTGGCCGACAACGGTGGTTCATCGGGACGGCTCCGCGGCGAATTTGGGGTGCTGCCCCCGGGCGACCTTCGAATGGCGCTTGCTGCCCTGTGCGGCGACGACGAGTGGGGACAGACCTGGGCACGTGTGATGCAGCACCGCTTCGGCAGCGACGGCGACATGGACGGCCACGTGGTCGGCAACCTTCTGATCGTGGCGTTGTGGGAGCTGCTCGGCGGACACGTCAACGGGCTCGAGTGGGTGGCCAGGCTGCTGGGCGCCGAAGGACGAGTGCTTCCGATGGCGGTGACTCCGATGGACATCACTGCCGAGGTCCGCGGACTGGACCCCGCCGAGCCAGAGCGCGTCGACACGGTCCACGGTCAGGTGGCCGTGGCGAGCACACCGGGACGGGTCACCGAGATCAGGCTTGACCCGCCGGACCCGACGGCCTGCGCCGAGACCCTCGATGCGGTCCGGGCGGCCGACTGGATCGTGCTGGGCCCGGGGAGCTGGTACACCTCTGTCATCCCCCACCTGATGGTGCCCGAGCTTCGCCGGGCGATCGTCGAGAGTCCCGGCCGGGTGGTCGTGGTACTCAATCTCGAGGAGCAGACGGGGGAGACCGGCGGCTACGGACCGCTGGACCTGCTTGCCGCCCTGTTCGAGCACGCCCCCGACCTGCGGGTGCACACGGTCCTCGCCGACCCGCGCAGCGTGCTGGACGAGGAACAGCTCGAGAAGGTCGTGGTAGGCGCGGGCGGCCGACTCGTGCTGCGCGACGTCTCGGTGGACCGGGCCAGCGCACAGCACGACTCCGTCAAGCTGGCAGCCGCCTATGCGCGGATCATGGGCAATGTGTAAGGATCGGCGACATGGCAATGACGGCACAGGTGAAGTCGGAGTTGGCGAGCACCCAGACCACCAAGACTTGTTGCCGCAAGGCTGAGGTCTCCACCACCCTGCGGTTCGCCGGTGGACTCCACATCGTGAGCGGCAAGATCGTGATCGAGGCCGAGCTTGATACCGGCGCCGCGGCCCGCCGACTGCGCACCGACATCGCCGAGATCTACGGCCACACTGCCGACGTGGTGATGGTGCAGGGCAACGGCATCCGGAAGGGCAGCCGCTACGTCCTCCGGGTGGTTCGGGACGGCGAAGCACTGGCCCGCCAGACCGGCCTGCTCGACCAGCGCGGTCGACCGGTCCGCGGGCTCCCGCCGCAGGTCGTCTCCGGTGGCGGGTGTGACGCGGTTGCGGCCTGGCGTGGCGCTTTCCTGGCCCACGGCTCGCTCACCGAACCGGGCCGTTCCTCCTCGCTCGAGGTCACCTGCCCGGGACCCGAGGCCGCGTTGGCACTCGTCGGAGTCGCCCGACGCCTGGGCATCCAGGCCAAGGCCAGGGAGGTGCGTGGCGTCGACCGTGTGGTCATCCGTGACGGCGACGCGATCGGGGCGCTGCTGACCCGCCTCGGCGCGCACGAGTCCCTGATGGCCTGGGAGGAGCGCCGGATGCGCCGCGAGGTCCGCGCCACGGCGAACCGGCTGGCCAACTTCGACGACGCCAACCTACGACGCTCTGCACGAGCTGCAGTCGCGGCCGGCGCCCGCGTCGAGCGCGCCCTCGAGATCCTTGCCGACGAGATTCCCGACCACCTCCAGCTCGCCGGGCACCTCCGCCTCGAGCACAAGCAGGCCTCGCTTGAGGAGCTCGGTCGGCTGCACGACCCGATCCTCACCAAGGACGCGATCGCCGGACGGATCCGCCGCCTGCTGGCGATGGCCGACAAGCGTGCCGAGGAGCTCGGCATCCCCGACACCGAGTCGTCGCTGACCGCGGAGATGCTGGCCGAGGACGACTGACGCCGCGCGTGGCGCGGATCACACGAAGCGCTAGGGTTCAGGTGATCGCACCAGTACCTCCGACAACCCGGGAGTGACCCAGTGACTGTTCGTGTAGGGATCAACGGCTTCGGTCGAATCGGCCGCAACTTCTATCGTGCGGTCCGTGCCTCAGACCTGGACCTCGAGATCGTGGCAGTGAACGACCTCACCGACAATGCCTCGCTGGCCCACCTGTTGAAGTACGACACCATTCTCGGGGTGCTGCCCGAGGAGGTGACCTCCACCGACGAGGCGATCACGGTCGGGGACAAGAGCTTCGTGGCCTTCGCCGAGCGTGATCCGGCAAACCTCAGGTGGGGCGACGCCGGCGTCGACGTCGTGATCGAGTCGACCGGCTTCTTCACCGATGCCGAGACCGCCCGCGCCCACGTCGACCGCGGCGGGGCGAAGAAGGTGATCATCTCGGCCCCCGCGAAGAACGAGGACGTCACCATCGTGATGGGCGTCAACCACGACGCCTACGACCCGGGCGCCCACACCGTGATCTCGAACGCGT
>JAKDNC010000730.1 GCA_030452025.1 Nocardioides sp.
ACCGACCATCCGATTCGACGAGCAACAGTACGCCGGTGGCCGATCCGAGCACTTGGCACCGCCACTGCTGGGCCAGCACAACGAGTCCGTGCGGGCCTGGCTCGACGAAGCTGACGGCTGAGCCAGCGCCCGCTCGAAACCGTCAGACGGTGAGCACCACCTTGCCCTGCAAGGTGCCCTCGTTCATGGCGGTGAAGCCCTCCGCGGCGCGCTCCAGCGGCAGGACCCGGTCCAGGGGGGGCCGGAGCTCGTGCAGCGCACAGAACGACAGGAGACGCCGCATGTGGTCGATCGACCCCATCGCTGAACCGACGATGTGCAGGTTCATCGAAAAGATCCGGGAAACATCGGCTCGGGCGTCATAACCGGTTGTCCCGCCGGGAACCACCATCTTGCCTCCCTTGCGCAGGGCCTTCAGCGAGTGCGGCCACGTCGCCTCACCGACCGAGTCCATGACGGCATCGACCCGCTCGGGCAGTCGCGTACCGCTGGGAAAGGCCTCCGTGGCGCCGAGTGTGCGGGCGTACTCGCGTTTCTGCTCACTTCGGCTGGTCACCCACACTCGAAGGCCGGCCGCCCTGCCGAGGAGGATCAAGGCCGCGGAGAGCCCGCCGCCGGCACCTTGCACCAAGATCGTGTCGCCGGGGCTGACGCCTGCATCAGCGAACAGCATCCGGTAGGCGGTCAGCCAGGCTGTTGGCAGGCAGGCGGCTTCTTCGAAGCTGAGATGTTCCGGCATCGGGAGAAGATTGCGGGCAGGTACGACGACCTGCTCGGCGAAGGTGCCGTCGTACCTGCCAGACAACATGGAGATCGTGGGTGAGGCGAGTTGTTCCCCCGCGCTGCCGGCGAACTCGCTGATCATCGGGTAGATCACCACCCGGTTGCCGTCGGCGTCGAAGCCTGAAGCATCGCTACCGAGGATTCGGGGCAGGTCGGCCCCGGACATCCCGGCGCCGCCGCGGCGGGAGAGGTTCTCGCCACCTCGGAGGGACCACAGGTCATGGTGGTTGAGGGAGGCTGCCCGTACCTTCACGGCCGCCCAACCGGGTGGTACCTGAGGCTCCGGGCGTTTACCGTGGCGAAGACCCTTCACTGGGTGGTCGGGGACGAACGTGTCGACGTACACAGCGCGCATGACGGCTCCTGTCAATGGTTGGACCTGACAATGTCAGCATTGTTGGCCACGGTCAATGAGGAGGGCGGTGATCCATCCGATACCCTTTCATTGGTCAGACCATCCATACGAGACCCTGCCACTTGCAGAGGACGGATTCGCGCATATGGCGACGCCCATTTTTCAGCCTGCCAAGCCCCGACGAGCCTTCGACGAGATCATTGCCCAGGTCCGGGAGATGGTCCGCAAGGGTGAACTCGTGACCGGCGATCGTCTTCCTGCGGAACGTCAGCTTGCGGAGCAGTTCGGGGTCAGTCGCAACACAGTGCGCGAAGCTCTCCGAATGCTGGAGATCTCCGGCTTGGTCCTGTTGCGCAGGGGGGCCAGCGGTGGGGCGTTCATCGCCGAGGCGGATCCGTCGAAGGTGGCCTCGAGCATGATCGACATGTTGGAGCTCAACCAGTTCTCGTTGACCGACCTCACTGAGGCTCGTGGGTGGCTGGAGTCGATGGTCGCCCGCATCGCTTGTGAGCGCGCCGATGAGGAGATGCTTGCTCGTCTGGATGCCAACATTGTCGAGGCGGCCAAGCTCAGCGACCGCGGCGACTGGGAACGCAAGGCCCTGGTCAACGTCGAGTTCCACAACATCTTGGCTGAAGCGACTGGAAATCCAGTCTTGGTGGCGATGATGAGAGGCCTGATGGAAGTGATGGCCAAGATCGTGATCCGCCTCGGGCCCACCGAGGGAGACGTGGTCCTGCGCAGCCGCCGTCGGTTCATGAAGCACTTGCGCAACAAGGATGCCGATGCAGCGGTCGAGGAGATGATCAAGCACTTGGAGCGCATGCACAAGCTCTGGGTCGCCGGCTACTACAAGGGCTCGCGGCTCCGGGAATCCTGACGTCAGGAGTCCGTGACTGTTCGGCACCGCGATCGATCGATTG
>JAKDNC010000731.1 GCA_030452025.1 Nocardioides sp.
CGATGCTCGAATGCCAGCTCATTCCACCCAGCAGACCGATCCTGCGCATACTCCCACTCCTCAATTCAATGCCCATGTTTATTCCGTTCCAGTGTGGCGCGTCTCATGAGCTTCCAGTAGACCCAGTTCCCACTGCACTGACATAAGCTGGGCTTATGGCCACTGTGTTCGAACAGGCTCTCGACCTCGGAGAGCCCAAACGCCTCCTCATCTTCGGCACCATCGCCGAAGCCGGCAGCATCGGCGCCGCCGCGCGCATCCTCGGCTGGTCCCAACCGGCTCTGTCCCAGCACATGACCGCCCTCGAAAAAGACCTCGGCGTCACCCTCTTCGACCGCACCCCACGCGGCATCCGCCTGACCACCGCGGGCCAACTCGCCCGCATCCGCGCAGGCGAGATCGCCGCCTCGGTGATGGGACTGCGCAGCGACCTGGCCAAAGCCTTCGGTCTCGGCGGACGCAATGTCCGGCTGGCCGGATTCCCCAGTTTCGTCATCGGTCCACTGGCCGCAGCCCTCGGCCGACTCGAAGCCAACGCCGTCACAGGCACGGACTCACCGCTGCACCACTCCTACGAGGTCTCCGAAGCCGAACCGCCCGAAGCGCTGACCATGCTCGACGATGGCTCAGTCGACATCGCCTTCCTCTTCCACCACGAAGATGAAACCCCGCCCGAACGTCCGGGCTATGCCACCGTCGACCTCGGCACCGACCGCCTCGACCTCCTCGTGCCCGAACGCTGGAACCGCGCCGGCCAGATCCGACACCTGGGCGACGTCGCGGAACTGCCGTGGATCATGGGCTGCGTGCGCTGCCGGTCGACGGCCGAACGCCTCTGCCGCACGTCCGGCTTCGAACCCCGCACCCGCCACATCACCGACAATCCCGGCGCCATCCAATCACTCGTGTCAAACGGACTCGGCGTCGCCCTCCTGCCCCGCAGCGCCCGCCGCTACACGCAGGTGGCCGGCATCGACCCGATCGTCCTCGACGAGGCCGGTGCCCGCCGAGTCACCGCGATGATCCCCGACGGTCTCGCCACCTCCGCCGAGGTGGTCGACCTCCTCAATGCTCTGCGCGCCGTCGACGTGACAGACGAGGGCGGCACAGACTCAATCGCCGAGGAGACACCAGCCTTCGCGGCAGACTCCGCCGACCCGACGTCCGCCACCGCAACGACCCCAGGTGGTGTCTGATGCCGCGGTCGAAGACGCAGACCTTCACCCGATTCGTCAACAGGTGGCTGACGATCACCACGGCCGCGGCGATCATCGTCATGATGCTCCACATCGTCACCCATGCCGTCGCCCGGTCCGTGTTCAACGCCCCCATCTACGGCACCAACGAAATCGTCGAATACTGGTACTTACCGACCGTCGCACTGCTCGGCATCCCGGCCGCTCAGCTGCAGAAGGAACACATCACCGTGACCATGGCCGTCGACCGTGCCCGACCGGCCACCGCCGCCGTGTTCAAAATCTTCGCGTGCCTCCTCGGTGCGCTCGTCTCCATGGCCTTCGCCTGGTTCGGGTTGATGGAGGCGCTGGAGAACACCGCAATCGGGTCGACCGCCGACGTCTCGGCCATCATCACCTGGCCCGTGTACTATCTCGTGCCCATCGTCTTCGTGCTGCTGGCCGTGCTCTACATCCTCGACGCCGTCGTCATCGCCCGCACCGGCCAGCCCGAGACCGCCCTCGTCGCCGGTGAAGCGGCCGAGTCCGACCTGCAGGACGGCAGTGCACAGAAGGACGGCAACGCACGGAAGGACGGCAGCGACCGATGATGAGCCAGCCGACCTCCGCCACCGCACTCTTCCCGGCCGACTCGCGGCGCCAACGGCCCAGCGTCCGTGCCCTGACGATCGGGTTCGGACTCGTCGCACTCTGCCTCGCCGGGCTGTTCGCCAGCCCGTCCGCGGCAATCGGCGGTCTCTGGTGCATCGCAATGATGCTCGTCCTCTTGTTCCTCTCTGTCCCGGTGGGCATCGCCCTGTCCGTACCCTCGATCATCGGCGTCTACGCCGTGTCCGGGATCCCGGCGACGATGAACATCCTGG
>JAKDNC010000061.1 GCA_030452025.1 Nocardioides sp.
AGCCCTTGCGCCAGCGCGGCACTCCCTCAGAGGCGGAGGCTGCGCAGAGGACGCGGGTGCGCCCGAATTCGACCAGGACCGACCCGGCCGGGTGGTCGAGCCAGTCGCGGGTGATCTTGATGGAGCGGAGTTCGTCATCGGCGCGGCCGTCAGCACGTGAAGTCATGCGGCGGACACTACCGACCCGGGCCACCGGCGAACCAGCGGGCGCCCCGCATGCGGCCCTCTTCACTCGAGAAGCGAGGCAGCCCATCCACGTGGTGGACGGGCTGCCTCGTTCGATGCTTCAGGAGTCGCCAGATGCAGGCGACACCTTCTGGGACCTGCTACTTCGGCTCGGTGGTCATCACACGCTTGGTGCCCACCACCAGGGGAATGACGACCCAGATCACGGTGGCCACGATCAGCTGACCGATCTCCTTGCCCCCGAGGTCGCTCCAGGACTCGAAGAACGGCGCAGACGCGAACTGGAGGTCGATCCAGGGAATGAGATCCCGGGCCCACTCGAAGAAGGCCATCAGCGTCCCGTAGACCATGAGCGGCAGCATGAGTGCCACCACGTAGAACAGGGCTATGGCTGCGGGCGTGCTCAGCACGACCGCGCCAATCCCGAAGGCCATCATGAAGTACAACAACTGGGTAGCGACCGTGGCGACCATGCCTGACGCCTCAAGGTTCCAGGTCGCGTCGTATCCGCCCACGGCCGCTCCGGCAAGGTTCAGGATCGCGCCGAGGACGACGGCGAGCAGGATGGTGCCCAAGGCCAACAGGACCACCGCCGAGAGCTTCGACGTGAGCACGCGAACGCGGTTGGCCTCCAGGGTGAAGGACACCAGGGCCGTGCGCTGGCTCCATTCACTGGTGACGGTCTGGATGGCGAACACCGGGAGCAGCAACGACAGCGGGATCGTCAGGATCTGCGAGATGTCCGTCGCGTTGAGGGACACGTTGTCGTTCAGCCCGACGACGAGGAGCGAGATCCCCGAGGCGAGCACCAGCAGGATTCCCGTGGTGAAGAGCAGCCAGAAGCCGCTCCGTGTGTCGACCATCTTGCGAAGCTCGACCTTGACCAGGCGTGAGAACGGAACGGACTGGGTCGCGCTGATGTCGATGGCTCCCGGAGTGACCTCCCGGGGGTTGCTGGTCGCGGTGCTCATGCTTCGGCTCCCTGGTTGTTCGGCTCGTCGTGCTCGCGCTGGGTCTCAGCAGTCAGTTCGAAGAACAGGTCCTCGAGGCCCGCGCCCATGGCGCGGAGCTCGGTGAGGACGACCCGTTGTCGGCGGCCACCCGACCCACGGCCTCGGTCGAGCCCTTCACGGACCGGGCTGGCCCCGCCGGCTCGACCCCGAGGCCGGATGCCTCCAACTTTGCGTGAAGCAGTTCGTTGTCCAGCGAGTTGACCTGCGACGACGAGCCGACACGCCCCGCCAGCAGCGTCTCGCGGTCACCGCGGGCAACGATCCGGCCCTGACCGATGACGATCATCTCGTCGGCGATCTGCTCGACCTCGTGCAGAAGGTGACTGGAAAGCAGCACGGCACCCCCGCGGTCGGCGTACCCCTTGAGCAGCCCGCGCATCCAGCGGATACCGGCCGGGTCGAGGCCATTGGCAGGCTCGTCGAGAATGAGGACCTCAGGGTCGCCGAGCAGGGCGTGGGCGATGCCCAGGCGTTGCCGCATGCCGAGTGAGAAGTTCCGCACCCGTCGGTTGGCTTCCCGGTCATCCAAGGAGACCAGCGCCAGCATCTCGTCCACACGTGAGCTGGGCAGCCCCATCACGGAGGCGCCGAGCGAGAGGACCTCCCGGCCCGTCCGGCCGGCGTGCTGGGCGGAAGCATCGAGGAGGACTCCGATGTGGCGGCCCGGATTGGGAATGTCGTGATAGTCGTGGCCCCCGATCGTCACGCTTCCCCGGTCGGGCGCCGTGAGGCCGACCATCATCCGCATAGTGGTGGTTTTGCCGGCGCCGTTCGGGCCGAGGAAGCCAGTGACGCGGCCGGGTTGGGCCACGAAGCTGACGTCATCGACGGCGACGAACTCGCCGTACTTCTTGGGGAGGTTTTCGACCTTGATCATGGGCTCCATCTTGCCGCGTGGCGCCGCCGCACACATCCGTCGTCGGGCGCGACACACCCCCTACCAAAGTCGAGACTTCGATCGCCCGGAGTCGCTGGGGCCTCCCTCTCGGTGGCCACTAGCCTTGAAGGGTGCCCGCCTCCTCCGACCTCCACCGCCCGCCGTTGACCCGGTGGTCGCACATCTGGCGCTACGTCGCGATCCTGGTCATCTCGGCCGTGGTGTGGCCGACTTATGCCTTCGCGCAGTGGAATGAGGAGCGGTGGCTCTTCTGGATCGACATCACCCTCGGCATCGTGGCGTTCACAATCATCCACCTGCGGCGCAGGTTCCCGATCACCATCGGTGTCACCACCGGCTTGCTGGCCGCGATGTCGTCCCTGGCCGCAGGACCGGCAACACTGGCCGCGGTCTCGGTGGCCACGACCCGGCGCTGGAGCGCCGTACTCGTGGTGGGGGTGGCGCAGTATGTCGGCTCGGAGATCCTGGTCATCGTCCAGCCCGCCGACGAGGAGATCCCCTTCTGGATCAGTAGCGCGATCAATTTCGTGGCGATCTCCGCCTTCATGGGGTGGGGGATGTACATCGGCTCACGTCGCGAGCTGCTCTGGACACTGCGCGATCGTGCTGAGAAGGCCGAGGCGGAGCGGGACCTGCGCGTGGGCAAGGCCCGCGGCGACGAGCGCGCCCGCATCGCGCGGGAGATGCACGACGTCCTCGCCCACCGGATCTCCCAGGTCTCGATGCACGCCGGCGCCCTGGCCTTCCGGGAAGACCTCGATGCCGGCGACTTGCGGACCAGCGCCTCGGTCATCCAGACCCAGGCAAACCAGGCGCGGATCGACCTGCGCGGGGGCCGCGGCGTCCGGCGGGACGCCTCGACCGGCGAGCTCCTGGACAAGCCCCAGCCGACGTACGCCGACCTCGCCGACCTGGTCGAGGAGGCGCTGGCCAGCGGGATGCACCTGGAGTACGAACAGTCGATGCCCGACAGCGACGACGTCCCCGAGACGGCCGGTCGGACGCTCTACCGGATCGCGCAGGAAGGGCTCACCAACGCCCGCAAGCATGCCCCCGCCACCACCGTCTTCCTCACCCTCAGCGGGACCCCCGAAGACGGCATCGACGTGGTGATCCGCAACCCGCTCGGCTTTCGCAAGTCCGCGGTGGAGCCGCGCTCGGGCCTGGGCCTGATCGGGCTGTCCGAGCGTGTCGAGCTTGTCGGTGGCCATCTCGAGCACAGGGAGGACGGGTCGATGTTCGTCCTGCACGCATGGATACCGTGGGTCGCATGATCCGGGTACTCCTCGTCGACGACGACCCGCTGGTGCGCTCCGCGCTCGGCCTGATGCTCGGGGGGCAGCCCGACCTTGACGTGATCGCAGAGGCAAGCAACGGTCAGGAGGCCGTGGCGACGGCTCGCCGCGAGCGACCCGACGTCGTGCTCATGGACATCCGGATGCCGATCCTCAACGGTCTCGAGGCGACCCAGCAGCTGCACAGCGCCCCTGATCCGCCGCGGGTGATCGTCCTGACCACCTTCGACGCGGACGAGTACGTCGTCGGCGCGCTCGCCGCGGGGGCCGACGGGTTCGTCCTCAAGGACACACCTCCGGCCGAGATCGTCGCCGCGATCCGGAAGGTCAGCGGCGGTGAACCGATGCTCTCTCCCTCGGCGACGGCCACGCTGATCCGGCAGCTGCGCAGCGTCAAGGACGGGACCAACGGTGGGGACAATGGTGGCGCCAACAGGGCCGCCGTGGCCAAGGACCGGATCTCCGGGCTGACCGCGCGTGAGCTCGAGGTTGCCGTCGCGGTCGGACGCGGGCTGAGCAACGCCGACATCGCCGGCGAGCTCTACCTCTCGGTGCCGACGGTCAAGGCCCACGTCTCGCGGCTCTTCGACAAGCTCGGCGCGACGAACCGGGTGCAGATCGCGATCTGTGTGCACGACGCCGGCCTGCTCTGATGCGGTGGGAGCCCCACCGACCCGCGGGGGCGGCCACCCCGACGACCAATTGGCGACGAAATCGTCTGAACTGACGCGGATCCGCCCTATTTGGTCGTCCAGGAGGTCGCTCACGAGGCTAGACCTCGTAGGTGCCACCGGTGCGGGCCAGGTCGAGCGGGCCGTCCCACAGGGCACGGGCCTCGCGGAGGGCGATCTGCTTGTCGTGCCACGGCGGGATGTGGGTCAGCACCAGGCGGCCAGCCCCTGCACGGATCGCGGTCTGGGCCACC
The DNA here is from genome assembly GCA_030452025.1 of Nocardioides sp. Lineage (GTDB taxonomy): Bacteria > Actinomycetota > Actinomycetes > Propionibacteriales > Nocardioidaceae > Nocardioides. Next base: position 4,318 of record JAKDNC010000061.1, read on the forward strand.
TCTGTCCCGGTGAGATGCAGGCCCTCGGGGTTTGCGTCACCGTCACAGAAGGCGGCCTCGGCGAGCAGCAGGTCGGCGCCCTGGGCGGCCTTGTCCAGCCCGTCGCAGGGCCCGCAGTCACCGGTGTAGACGAGCAGCCGGTCATCGGCGTGCACGCGCAGGGAGTACGCCGGCACCGGGTGCGCCACCTCGACGGCCTCCACGGTGAACGGCCCGAACTGGACCGGTCGGGGCCCGTGGTCACGGAAGTCGAACTCCTCGCGCATGCCCGGGTCCAACGGAAGGTCGTAACAGCGGGCGAGCCGGTCAGCCGCGCCCGCCGGACCCCACACGGGGATCTGCGACTGCGGCCCTTCGGGGTGGTATTTGCGCAACACGTAGTAGCCGCACAGGTCCATGAAGTGGTCGGCGTGCAGGTGGGTCAGGAAGACCGCGTCGATGGTGCGCGGGTCGACGTGCTTGTGCAGCTCGCCGAGCGCTCCGTTGCCGAGGTCGAGCAGGATCCGCCAGGTTCGTGCCTCCCCCGATGCGTCGACACCCATGGCCTCCACGAGGTAGCAGCTGGCCGGTGAGTCCGGTCCGGGGTAGGAGCCGGAGCATCCGATGACGGTGAGCTTCATGACTTTCCCCCCATGAACTGGCTGGCACGGGCGAGCTCGGGACCGAGAAGTCGGCGACCGATTCCTTCGAACTCATCGGGGCTGCCCGTGGTGAGGAACGTGTACTCCGCCTCGCCGGAGTCGCGCATGAGGTCGTTGCGCACCAGCATCTTGTAGACATCCTTCGCGCATTCCTCGGCACTGCTCACCAGTGTCACCTGATCTCCCATCACGTAAGAAATCACACCAGTCAACAGTGGATAGTGGGTGCAGCCAAGGATCAGCGTGTCGATTCCTTCGGAGAGCAGCGGGTCCAGGTATTCGTGGGCCGCGTCGAGCAGTTCGTCGCCACCGGTGATCCCCTGCTCGACGAAGTCGACGAACTTCGGGCAGCTCCGGGTGTGCAGCGAGACATGAGGCGCAGCCGCGAACGCGTCGTCATAGGCCATCGAGTCGGCCGTGGCGCGTGTGCAGATCACCCCGATCCGCCCGTCCCGGCTGGCCGCAACCGCGCGGCGGGTGGCCGGATAGATCACCTCGACCACGGGTACGTCGTACCTCTCTCGGGCGTCGCGGAGCATGGCGGCGCTGGCGCTGTTGCAGGCGATGACGAGTGCCTTGACGCCTTGGCCGACGAGGTGGTCGAGACACTCGAGGGCGTATTCACGCACGGCTCCGATCGGCTTCGAGCCGTAGGGCTGCCGGGCGGTGTCGCCCAGATAAACGATCGATTCGTGGGGCAGCTGGTCGATCACGGAACGGGCCACGGTGAGTCCACCGAAGCCCGAGTCGAAGATTCCGACAGGTCGTTGCGCCACGGGCGACCAATCTAGACGTCCCGAGGCGCCTATGCCTCCCTTAGCGACTCAGGTCACGCATGGCACGTGTCACTGCACCGGCAGTATGTTGCTCTTGTGCACTTGCGAATCCTGGTCTGCGCGACTCTCACCGCGCTCCTGCCTCTCACGATGTCCGGGCCAGCGAACGCCACGGGTGCCGACGCGCTCTGGCCGAGCCGGGCCGCCTCGGCCGCGGCCGGGACCCGGTTCGTCCTCGCGATCTCGATCGACGGGCTCAACCCGACCGCGCTGCGCCGCCTGGGGGTGGCGAGGGCGCCACATCTGCACCGGTTGGCCGCTGGCGGGTCCGGCACGCTGAACGCCCGCACCGAGGTGGAGCGCACCGTCACGCTGCCGAACCACACCGGCATGTTGACCGGCCGCCGGGTCAATCGCTTCCGCGGTGGTCACGGGGTCTGGGTCAACCACGATCCGGGTTCGACCGTCCAGGCAGCCGCCGGGCACCCGGTCAGGTCGGTCTTCGACGTGGTGCATCACCACGGACGGCGCACTGGGTTGTTCGCCTCGAAGGCGAAGTTCGCGTTGTTCCACCGCTCGTGGGCCCGCTCGATCGACCGGTTCACCGTGATCACCGACAACGCGCGCCTGGTCGCCGCCGTCCGCAGAGACCTCACGCCCCACCCGCGCGCGTTCACCTTCCTGCACCTCTCACTGCCGGACGAGGTCGGCCATGCGCAGGGGTTCATGTCGCCGGCCTACCTACAGGCGGTGCACCGCACCGACACCCGGATCGGCGAGCTGATGGCCACGGTCAACAGGTCCCGCCGCCTGCGCCGGCACCTCACGGTCGTCGTGACCGCGGACCACGGCGGCCTCGGCGCGGGCCACAGCCGCGCCGGCCGGATCGCCAACTACCGCGTCCCCTTCCTCGTCTGGGGCGCAGGCGTCGCCAGGGGGAAGAATCTCTACGCGCTGAGTCGGACCTTCAGGAATCCAGGCCCCCGACGGTCGTCGTACGCCGCCCGGCCACGGCCGATCCGTAACGGCGACGTGGCCAACCTGTCCACGTCACTGCTCGGGCTTCCGCCCGTGCCCGGCAGCGAGTTCGATGCAGACCAGTCTCTCCGGGTGCGCTGAGGGGCACTACGCCCAGAGCTGGCCCTCGAGCTTCTCCTCGGCCTCGTCGATGGTGCCCTCGTAGGCCCCGGTGGAGAGGTACTTCCACCCGGCGTCGGCGACGACGAACGCGATGTCGGCCGATTCCCCTGCCTTGATCGCCTTGGCTGCCTGGCCGATCGCGGCGTGCAGGATCGCACCGGTGGAGATGCCGGCAAAGATGCCCTCGAGCTCGAGGAGCTCGCGGACCCGTCGGACGGCGTCGCGTGGTCCGACGGAGAAGCGCGAGTCGATCAGCGAGGCGTCGTACAGCTCGGGGACGAAGCCCTCGTCGAGGTTCCGCAGACCGTAGACGAGCTCGCCGTAGCGCGGCTCCGCGGCGACGATCTTCACCTCGGGCCGGGCCTCACGGAAGAATCTGCTGACGCCCATGAGCGTGCCGGTGGTGCCGAGGCCCGCGACGAAGTGGGTGATCTCGGGGAGGTCCGCGAGGATCTCGGGGCCGGTCCCCTCCTGGTGCGCGAGCGCGTTCGCTTCGTTGCCGTACTGGTAGAGCATCACCCAGTCGGGGTGCTCCGTGGCGACCCGCTTCGCGACCCGCACGGCTTCGTTGGATCCGCCCGCGGCCGGGGAGGAGACGATCTCGGCGCCCCACATCCGGAGCAGGAGTCGGCGCTCCTCGGAGGTGTTCTCCGGCATCACGCAGACCAGGCGGTAGCCCTTGAGCTTGGCCGCCATCGCCAGCGAGATCCCGGTGTTGCCCGACGTCGGCTCCAGGATGGTGCAGCCGGGACGGAGGGTGCCGTCCTTCTCGGCCTGCTCGATCATCCTCAGGGCCGGGCGGTCCTTGATCGAGCCGGTCGGGTTGCGGTCCTCGAGTTTCGCCCAGATGCGTACGTCGGGGCTCGGCGAGAGCCTGGGCAGACCGACCAGCGGAGTGCCGCCCACCGAGGCGAGCAGATTGTCGAAGCGCATGGTCAACCGATCGGTGGAACCGACTCCGTCAACGGCTCGCCCAGCACCGTCTGGTTGCCGGAGCCGCCAGCCACCGCGGGGAGCACGACGACTTGGTCGCCGTCGCTCACCGCGGCATCGAGGCTCCCGATGAAGCGGACGTCCTCGTCGTTGATGTAGACGTTGACGAAGCGGCGCAGCTCGTCCCCGTCCATGAGACGCTCGCCGATGCCGGGGTGGTTGGTGTCCAGGTTGTCGATGACCTGGGCAAGGGTCGACCCCTCGACCCTAACGGCCTTCTCGCCGTCGGTGTAGGTGCGCAGGATGGTGGGGATCCGGACCTCGATGGCCATCAGCCGATGCTCCTCATGAGTCGATGCTCGCTGTCGTGTGATCTGGGCGGTGCACTGGGTGACGCACTGTGCAGTGTCACCGTTCGGGGAGGGCGTCGACCACGGTGAGCTCTTCCTCGCTCACTTCGCCGTCGACGATCCTGTATGACCTGAACTCCACAGCGCCGTCGTTATTCCCGTGCTCGCGTGTCGAGACGAGCACATAGTGAGCGTTCGGCTCCATCGCGAGGCCGATGTCGGTGCGGCTCGGATATGCCTCGGTGGCTGTGTGCGAGTGGTAGACGACCACCGGCTCCTCGTCGCGGGCGTCCATGTCCTTGTAGAGATGGAGAAGCTCGGTGGAGTCGAACTCGTAGAACGTCGGTGAGCCAGCAGCGTTCACCATCTCGATCCAGCGCTCGGCACGGTCACTGCCCTCGGGGCCGGCGACGATGCCACAGGCCTCATCGGGGTGGTCCCGCTTGGCGTGGGCGACGATCGCGTCGTACGTCGCCTGGTCGATGGTCAGCACGCTTGCAGCCTAGGCGACCGGGCACTCATCCTTGGTCGACGCCCAGAAGGCGGACCTTCCCGCCGGGGCGCCCGACGCCGACCCGTCGGCGTACTCATGGTGAGACGGAAACACCCACGTCCGTGGACGACACGTATTCTGCAGCCATGTCCGACCTTCACCCCACACTCGCAGGCGCCTTCCAGACCGTCCTCGACCGCAACCCCGGCGAGGCCGAGTTCCACCAGGCAGTGCGCGAAGTCCTTGACTCGCTCAACCCGGTCGTCGCGAAGAACCCTGAATACGCCGACCAGTCGATCATCCAGCGCCTCTGCGAACCGGAGCGTCAGCTCATGTTCCGGGTGCCGTGGACCGACGACGAGGGTGGGGTCCGGATCAACCGCGGGTTCCGCGTCGAGTTCAACTCCGCCCTCGGTCCCTACAAGGGCGGGCTGCGCTTCCATCCCACGGTGAACCTCGGAATCGTGAAGTTCCTCGGCTTCGAGCAGATCTTCAAGAACTCCCTCACCGGTCTTCCCATCGGTGGCGGCAAGGGCGGCTCTGACTTCGACCCGAAGGGGCTCAGCGACGGCGAGGTCATGCGCTTCTGCCAGTCGCTGATGACCGAGCTCTACCGCCACATCGGGGAATACACCGACGTCCCCGCCGGCGACATCGGTGTCGGTGGTCGCGAGATCGGCTACCTCTTCGGGCAGTACAAGCGGATCACCAACCGCTACGAGTCGGGCGTGCTCACCGGCAAGGGCCTCGCCTACGGCGGCTCCCAGGTGCGCACCGAGGCGACCGGTTTCGGCACGGTCTTCTTCACCCGCGAAATGCTGGCCACCAAGGGGTTGCGGATCTCAGGCCGTCGCGTGATCATTTCCGGCTCCGGAAACGTCGCGATCTACGCCGCTGAGAAGGCCCAGGAGCTCGGCGCCCAGGTTGTCGCATGCTCCGACTCGGGCGGCTACATCGTCGACGAGGACGGCCTCGACATCGCACTGCTGCGCCAGATCAAGGAGAAGGAGCGGGGCCGGGTCTCCGACTACGCCGAGCAGCGTCCGAACGCGACCTTCCACGCCGAGGGGTCGGTGTGGGACGTCCCCTGCGAGGTCGCGCTCCCCTGCGCCACCCAGAACGAGCTCGACGACGACCACGCACGCTCCTTGGTGGAGAACGGCGTCCTCGCCGTCGCCGAGGGCGCCAACATGCCGTGCACCCCGAAGGCGGTCGAGGTCCTCGCCAACGCCGGCGTGCTGTTCGGGCCCGGCAAGGCGGCCAATGCCGGCGGCGTCGCGACCAGCGCCCTGGAGATGCAGCAGAACGCCTCGCGTGACTCGTGGCACTTCGACCACACCGAGCAGCGCCTCGACCAGATCATGGTCGACGTGCATGCCCGTTGTGCGGAGGCAGCCGAAACCTACGGCCAGCCCGGCAACTACGTGGCCGGCGCCAACATCGCCAGCTTCATCAAGGTCGCCGATGCGATGCTTTCCATGGGTGTCATCTGAGGAGTGAGGAGCCCCAGCGACGAGCCCCGCAAGATGACACAAATCGGATGGGTGTCATCTGAGGAGTGAGGAGCCCCAACACTCCCGCTTCATCGCCCATCGTGCGCGGTTGCCGACAGGCTGGATGCACGACAGGATGAAGAGCGCGCTCGGACTGGCCCGGCCGGGCTAGGTGAGTTGGGAGATTCCATGGAAGCGATCGACCCGAAGTACGGCACCACCGTCCTGCTCCTCATCGCCGCGGTCTCGGTCGCGGTCTTGCTGTTCTTGATCATTGCGGTGAAGTTGCATGCGTTCATCGCGCTGGTTCTGGTCAGTGTGCTCACCGCGCTCGCCGTGGGTTTCCCTCTCGCCGACGTGCCAGACGTGTTGATGTTCGGCTTCGCGGACACACTGGGCTCGGTCGCCCTCTTGGTCGCCTTCGGCGTGATGCTGGGACGGTTGCTCGAGATCACCGGGGGCGCCCAGGTGCTCGCAGACACCCTGATCGGACGGTTCGGAGAGAAACGGGCTCCACTCGCACTCGGAGTCGCCGCCCTGCTCTTCGGCTTCCCGATCTTCTTCGACGCGGGCCTTGTCGTGTTCCTGCCGATCATCCTCACTGTCGCCCGTCGTTTCGGCGGATCCCTGCTCCTGTACGCACTCCCCGCAGCCGGAGCCTTCGCGGCCATGCATGCGCTCGTTCCTCCCCACCCGGGGCCGGTGGCGGCAGCAACGATCCTTGACGGCAGCGTCGGGTTGACGTTGCTGATCGGGGTTCCGACAGCGATCCTGGCCTGGTACGTCGGCGTCATGCTGGTCAGCAGGGTGCTCGGCCGACGGATCCACGTCTCGGTCCCCGCGGTGATCTTCGGCGAGGTCAACGCGGGCCGTGGAGCCGCTGGAGGCGACGAGACCACCGAGGTGCAGCAGAAGGAGGAGAGGCTGGGAGACCGGCCGCCGTCCTTCGGCACGGTCCTCGGGCTGCTGCTCATCCCGTTCGTCCTGATCTCCTTCGACACTGTGCTGGCCACG
>JAKDNC010000732.1 GCA_030452025.1 Nocardioides sp.
TGGCTCTGCGGCCACGGCCCGCACGGCAGCGGTGAGCAGCGCGTCCTCGGCCGGGGCCACCACGATCAGGTCCAGCAGCAGTCGGCCGCGCTCGATCCTGCCCACGCCGGGGTGTGAGCCCAGCCGTAGCGGCTCGGCCAGGGATGAGGGCAGGGCCACCGCCGCGCTCGGCAGCTCGACGCCCGGAGCGCCACCCCCGCCGACTGCCGCGACACAGGCCACGGCCTCGGCGGGGACGGCCTCGGAGAGGGAGGCCGCGATCGCCGATGCCCGCGCCAGAAGGTCTTCACGACGACGCGACAACGCCGCCGGGACGGGCGCCTGCGGTCCCGCGAGGGTCGCCTCGAGAGCGGCCAGGGTCAACTTGTCCACGCGCAGGGCCCGGGCGAACGGATGCCGCCGCAGGCGCTCCACCAGCTCGGCCCTACCCAGCAGCAGCCCGCACTGGGGGCCACCCAACAGCTTGTCCCCGGACGCAGTGACCAGGTCAGCCCCAGCTCTCAGCACCGAGGCGGCGTCCGGTTCATCGGGCAGCCGAGGATGCGGCGACAACAGGCCCGAGCCGATGTCCACGACCAGCGGCACCGGCAGGTCGGCCAGGGCATCGGCCGGCACCGACGAGGTGAAGCCGGTGACCTTGAAGTTCGAGGGATGGACCTTCAACACGAACGCGGTCCGGTCGTTGATCGCGGCGGCGTAGTCCTCGAGGTGCACCCGGTTCGTCGTACCCACCTCACGCAGGCGTGCGCCGACCGACTCGACCAGCTCGGGGATCCGGAACCCGTCGCCGATCTCGACCATCTCGCCACGCGCCACAACCACCTCGCGCCCGGACCCGGCCAAGGCACAGGTCACCAGCGCGAGCGCGGCGGCGCCGTTGTTGACCACGTGCACGCCGCCCGCATCCGGTACGGCGGCGGCCAGCTGTGCGAGCGTCCCGCGGCCACGACGTCCCCGGCGACCGGTGGCCAGGTCGAGCTCCACATCGGTGGCGCCGGCGGCGGTGACCATCGCCTCGACGGCAGCCGGGGAGAGCGGCGCCCGGCCCAGATTGGTGTGCCCCACGCCGCCGGTCGCGTTCACCACCGGCTGCAGCGTCGACGCGGACACGGGCAGCGAGGCGACGGCGACGTCGGCCACGGCCTCGGGTGCCACGTCTCCGGCACGGCACCGGGCGAGCACGTCGACCACGACCTGCTTCACGAGCGTCGGGCCCAACCGCGCGGTGGCCTCTTGCAGCCGCAGGTCTGCCAGGACATGGTCGGTGCGGGGCGTCGCCCGTCGTGGATCGTCCACGCAATCTCCTCCAGGTCCCCGCACATCGCTTGGCGGAGGCGGACGGGAATCGAACCCGCCTGACCCGGATACCGGGCCACAACGGTTTTGAGGACCGCGTCCGTCACCAGACGAGAACCGCCTCCGGGAGCAGCCTAGCCACGGTCAGCCGAACTGCCATCGACGACGTCGCTCGCAGTCGGACTCGATCTGCTTGGCTCCCCAGAACCAAGGTTCGGCTACCGGGCAACGGCTCATCCCAGCGCCGGCACGCCGGGCCCGTCGAGATCGTCGAGGGCTTCCGATCGTCCAGAGACGGCCATGAGCAGCGACAATGCCGAACCTCTGACTTCGGGCCCGTCGCCAATGACCACGTCGGCGTCAGTGGCCACCAACCGGACTCGGGCGATGCGCTGCTTCCCACCACCCATGGCAACCGAGGTGCGCGCCTGATAATGCAAGGACCTAACAACAGCCTCTGGCCGATACACGCGCTTGATGCCCAGAGGTCTGCGGATGTCTTCGCCGTGGACGACCTCCTCGACCAGTCTGCTGTCGAGCGGGGCCGGAGGTGTCGACGTCCGGGTGGCGACCTGGCGAAGTCGGGTCAGCGTTTCGTGGGTGTCTGCGCCGCGTGCACGCTCGACGCCTTGGGCGTTCTGACGATCGAAGTTGAATCGCGCGCGAGCCATGTCACGCACGATCCCGAGGCGGGTGGTCCGGGCGTTGTTGATCAGATGGGCAGCGACGTCGTGCACTGTCCAGTCGCCGCACAG
>JAKDNC010000733.1 GCA_030452025.1 Nocardioides sp.
AGACCACGTTCTTCGCCTACACGGTCCTGATCATGGGCGGCGCCGCCAGGGTGTTCGGACCGATCGTCGGTGCCTTCGTGTTCTGGGGATCGCTGGTCTTCATCGACGCGTGCCTCAAGCAGATGTCGAACGGCGGCTACCTCCCCACCTGGCTGATCTCGGAGAGCCAGATCGGTCAGGTGCGATTCATCCTCGTCGGTCTCGTACTGATGCTCCTGATGATCTACCGCCCGCAAGGAATCTTCGGCGACAAGAAGGAGCTGCAGCTCGATGCCCGCTGAGAACGAAACCTCGACAGACAGGGTCCAGGGCGACCGCGCCAAGGAGGCGGTCGCTGCCCTCGCCACGGCAGTGCCCGAGCCGGGCAGCGTCAAGGAGGACGCCATCCTCAAGGCGGACAACGTCGTGAGGTCGTTCGGCGGGCTCACCGCTGTGGACGTGGCGCACCTGGAGATCCAGCGTGGGTCGATCACCGCGCTGATCGGGCCCAACGGCGCCGGGAAGACCACGTTCTTCAATCTGCTCACTGGGTTCGACACGCCCAGTGGCGGTTCCTGGCAGTTCAACGGCGAAGAGATCTCGAAGGTCTCTCCACACCGGGTGGCCCGCAAGGGGATGGTGCGAACCTTCCAGCTGACCAAGTCGCTGGCGCGGTTGACCGTGCTGGAGAACCTGCGTCTCGGAGCCACCGGCCAACGGGGAGAGAAACTGTGGGCCTCGCTGCTTCCCTGGCTCTGGAAGGCACAGGAAGCAGCGATCACGACCCGGGCCGAGGAGCTCCTTGAGCGGTTCAACCTGGTTCGAGTTCGCGACGAATTCGCCGGAAGCCTGTCCGGAGGACAGCGGAAGTTGCTCGAGATGGCACGGGCCTTGATGGTGGAGCCCGAGATGGTGATGCTCGACGAACCGATGGCCGGCGTCAACCCGCGGCTGCGACAGAGCCTCAACGACCACATCCGCGGGTTGCGCGAGGGCGGCACCACCGTCGTGTTCGTCGAGCACGACATGGACGTCGTGCGCGATGTGTCCGACTGGGTGATCGTGATGGCGCAGGGCCAGATCGTCGCCGAGGGCACTCCGGCGACAGTGATGTCCCAGGAGGCAGTCATCGACGCCTACCTCGGCGCCCATCACAACGCACCGCTGGACATGGAAGAGGAAGAGGCACAGATGCAGCAGGCCGAGGAAGTGCTTGCCGTCGAGGATGAGGGAGGTTCGCCATGAGCAAGAAGACCGGAACAGACGCCTACGACACCGGCGCTGGGGAGTCCGCCGCGATCGACCGGAGTGAGCATCTGGTTGCCGCCGAAGGTGCCCTGCTCCGCGCCGACGACCTGACGGCCGGATACATCCCCGAGGTGAACATCCTCAACCACTGCGACTTCCACGTGCGCGAGGGTGAGCTGGTCGGAATCATCGGCCCCAACGGTGCCGGCAAGTCGACCCTCCTGAAGGCCATCTTCGGTCTCGTCAACGTGAGGGAGGGGGACATCACCCTGCGCGGAGAGTCGCTGCGCGGGAAGAAGGCCAACCAGCTCGTCGAGCTCGGGGTCGGTTTCGTGCCGCAGACCGAGAACGTCTTTCCCACACTCACGGTCGAGGAGAACCTTCAGATGGGTCTCTTCCTGCGGCCCAAGAAGTTTGTCGAGCGCTGGGACCACGTCACCGATCTGTTCCCCCGTCTGGTGGACAAGCGCAAGCAACGTGCCGGCTCGCTCTCCGGTGGTGAGCGCCAGATGGTGGCTATGGCGCGCGCGCTGATGATGGAGCCGTCCGTGCTGCTGCTCGACGAACCGTCCGCAGGTCTCTCCCCCGTGCTCCAGGACGAGGCGTTCATCCTGACCAAGCGGATCAACCGCACCGGCGTCAGCGTGATCATGGTGGAGCAGAACGCGCGTCGCTGCCTCCAGATCTGCGACCGTGGCTACGTGCTCGACCAAGGCCGCAACGCCTACACGGGCAAGGGTGCCGACCTGATGAACGACCCCCACGTCATCTCGCTCTACCTCGGCACACTCGCCAAGGCTTGAGCCGCACACGCCAGCA
>JAKDNC010000734.1 GCA_030452025.1 Nocardioides sp.
TCTTCTTCTCAGCGAGGGCCTTCTTGGCCACCTTGGACGCGTTCTCGTAGCCGATGTACTTGTTCAGTGGAGTCACCACGGACGGCGAGGACTCGGCGTACATCCGCATTCGCTCCACGTCGGCGGTGATGCCGTCGATGCAGCGCCGGGCCAGCAGAGTCGAGCTGGTGGAGAGGATCCGGATCGACTCCAGCAGGTTGCGTGCGATCAGAGTCAGCATCACGTTGAGCTCGAAGTTGCCGGCCGCGCCGCCGGTGGCGATCGCGGCGTCGTTCCCGATCACTTGGGCGCAGACCTGCAGGGTCGCCTCGGGGAGCACCGGGTTCACCTTGCCGGGCATGATGCTCGACCCGGGCTGCAGGTCGGGGAGGTGGATCTCTGCCAGTCCGGTCGTCGGGCCGCTGGACATCCAGCGCAGGTCGTTGCAGATCTTGGTGAGGCCGACGGCGAGGGTGCGCAGGACGCCGCTGAGCTCAACCAGCGAGTCGCGGGTGCTCTGGGCCTCGAAGTGGGTGCGGGCCTCGGTGAACTCCAGGCCGGTCAGGTCACTGAGGCCGGCGATGACCTTCGCGGCGAAGCCGGGTGGAGTGTTGATCCCGGTCCCGACCGCGGTGCCGCCCAGCGGCAGCTCCCGGACCCGGGGGAGGACGCTGTCCAGGCGCTCGCGGGCGTAGCGGATCGTGGCGGCGTACCCGCCGAACTCCTGCCCGAGCATCACCGGCGTCGCGTCCATCAGGTGGGTGCGGCCGGACTTCACATGGTCCTTGAACTCCCCGGCCTTGCCCTCGAGGGAGCTGGCGAGGACCTCGAGTGCGGGGAAGAGGTCCTCGACGACGGCCATCGCCGCGGCCACGTGGATGGAGGTCGGGAACGTGTCGTTGCTGGACTGGCTGGCGTTGACGTGGTCGTTCGGGTGCACCTCGACCCCGGACTTCGCCGCGAGCGAGGAGAGGACCTCGTTGGTGTTCATGTTGGAACTGGTGCCCGAACCGGTCTGGAAGATGTCGATCGGGAAGTGGTCGTCGTGGCATCCCGTGGCGACCTCGCCCGCAGCAGCAACGATGGCGTCAGCCTGCTGCTGCGTGATCGAGCCGAGGCCGGAGTTCACTGTCGCCGCTGCGCTCTTGACCAGCGCCAGCGCCTTGATGTGGCGCGGTTCGAGGACGGATCCGCTGATCGGGAAGTTCTCGATCGCGCGCTGCGTCTGGGCGCGCCAGAGAGCGTCGGTGGGCACCTGGACCTCGCCCATGGAGTCATGTTCGATGCGGAAGTCAGTCATGGGGATGACGGTACTCTTGCCGCTCAGGTGCGGGCGGAGTAGAGGTAGTAGGCCACCTCGCGGCCTTGCATATGCACGTCGTACGTCGTCTCCGCGGCGTTGCCGAACACCGCACGCAGGGCGTCCTCGAGCCCGGGGGCTCGGTTGGCGGCCCAGATCACCAGCGTGCCCGCCGGTCTCAGCACAGCCCGCGCCCTGGTGAGGAATTCAGGGCGGTAGAGCGCGGCGTTCTCCTCGTGCACCAGGTAGCCGGGACCGTTGTCCACGTCCAGCAGGACCAGATCACAGGACGCTGCCGGTGCCTCGGCGAGAGCGTCGCCGATGTCGGCGACGGTGAGGGACAGGCGAGCGTCGGCGAGCATCTTCGGTCCGTGCCCCACGGTGCCGTCGCGCATCCAGTCGACCAACGCCGGCTCGATCTCCACGACCGTGCAGGACTCGACACGGACGTCGGCCAGCACCTCGTGCATGGTGAACCCGAGCCCGACCCCACCCACGAGCACGTCTCGTGGGTCCACGACGACGGCCAGGGCCGCGGCGGCGAGGGCCCGCTCGCTGGTCGTCTCCACGGTGTCCTTCACGAAGATGCCGTTGGCGCGCAACTCAAGCACGGACCTGGTGTTGTCGTCCCGGCGTTCGCGCAGCACCAGTTCACCACGGACGGACTCGGCGCGGGCGATCTCGACGTACTCCATGCGGGCCAGCAAACCGGCTCATCCCAATCGGGGGTGTAGGAGTTGGGGTCTGAAGCCGCCGGTCTCGAGC
>JAKDNC010000735.1 GCA_030452025.1 Nocardioides sp.
CTTTCCGAGCGCGGCCACGCTGGCAGCGCTCGCGCCCGAGGACTTCCCGATGCCCCGCGCACGGGGGCGGGCACTGACCGGGCTCTGCGCGGCACTGGCCGACGGAGACGTCGCGCTGGACCGCGGGCCGGACCGGGACGACGTACGTCGGCGGCTGCTCGCGCTGCCCGGCATCGGCGAGTGGACCGCGGACTACATCGCGCTGCGAGCCCTCGGTCACCCCGATGTCTTCCTGCCGACCGACGTCGGCATCAAGCACGCGCTGTCCGGTCTCGGAGTCGAACCGGGACAGGCGGCGTCGGTCGCGCAGCGGTGGCAACCATGGCGTTCCTACGCCCAGATGTATCTCTGGGCGAGACTCAGCGCAGCGAAGGAGAAGTGACATGTGGACCCTGATGGACAGCCCGGTGGGCGAGTTGCGGATTGTCGGACGCGAGGACTGTGTGGAGGCGATCGAGTTCACGCCGTTCGGCCCGCCCAAGGACGGGCGACCGCTGGGCGTGCGAGACGACGACCACCCCGTGCTCGTCGAGGCGGTGCGCCAGCTGAGGGCGTACTTCGCCAGGGGACTCAAGGAGTTCGATCTCCCGCTCGCACCGAGGGGCACGGACTTCCAGCAGCGTGTGTGGAAGCAGCTGCTCGAGGTGGGCTACGGAGAAACCGCGTCTTACGGCGAGATCGCCACGCGTCTCGGCCACACCCATGCCGCCTCGCGGGCGGTCGGGACGGCCAACGGAAGGAACCCGATTCCCATCGTGATTCCGTGCCATCGAGTCATCGGCGCGAATGGTTCCCTCACCGGCTATGCAGGGGGGATGGAGCGCAAGCAGATCCTCCTTCAGCTGGAGCAGGACTCGTTGTTCTGAGCGGTTGCCCTTGGCCTCCTTCTGCAACGGACCGAGGCCGATTCCCGTTGTGGTCCCGCGTCACCGCATCATGGATGCCTACGGATCGTTGACCGGCTACGCCGATGGGATGGAGCGGAAGCAGACCTTGTTGGACCTTGAGCAGGACTCAGTGTTTTGAACAGTGCTCGCGGGCGGGCCGCCGGCGCAGGACTCGGCGCGTGCGTGACCGTCGGGCTCGCATTCGCCCTGGTCGCCGCCCAGGGCCGACACGCCAAGCGCACGATCGTCCGGCTTCCGGAGGCGCAATCACCCGCCGGCGTGCACGGCACGGGCGAGCCGTGGCGCCTGGTTGTCGTCGGCGACTCGGTGGCCGCAGGCGTGGGTCTGCCCCACCACGGGGTGAGCCTTGCGGGCATGTTGGCCGAACGGTTCGCGAGCGACCGGGAGGTACGCCGCACGGTCATCGCCGAGACCGGGCTCACCGCCGGTGGGGTTCGTGAGCTCGTGCGGGACCGGGAAGAGCTGGCGCGAGCCGACGCAGTCGTGGTCTCGGTCGGGGTCAATGACACCAAGGCGCTGCACTCTGCTCGCCGGTGGGAACGTGAGTTGGACGAGCTCCTCGGGGCGGTCACGGCGGCGGCGCCGCGCGCGATCGTCGTACTCCTGGGGGTGCCCGCGATGGACCGGTTCGTGCGCCTCCCGTGGGTGCTGCGCCAGGTGTTGGGGCTCCGCTCCCGACGACTGGACACGATCGGTGCACAGGTCGTGTCACGTCATCCGCGCGTGCGCCGCATGTCGATGGACTTCGGTGGCCCGGACGAGGGCCCCGAGCTGTTCGCCTCTGATGGCTTCCATCCCTCGGAAGCGCTGCACGCCGAGTTCGCGGCCCGGCTGCACACGATGATCGTTAAGGACGCGCGCCCTTGAGGCGACGTCTTGCCGGGGTCATCGGGCTAATCGGCGTGGTCCTCGGTGCGCTGGTCGGGTTGCTGGCCTTCCAGGGGCGGCACGTGCAACGGACGATGGTCCGACTCCCGGAGGCGAAGGACCCTGAGGGTGTCGCCGGCGCGGGAGATCCGTGGCGTCTGGTCGTGATCGGTGACTCCGTCGCAGCGGGTGTCGGGGTCGAGCATCACGGCATCAGTCTGGTCGGCCGGTTGGCGGAGCAGCTGGCGGTGGGACGCTCGGTCCGTCG
>JAKDNC010000736.1 GCA_030452025.1 Nocardioides sp.
ACTCTTGGGGGTAGGGCTTGGACACGGTGGACATCCTTCCAGCCCAACCACTCGGCTAGACAGATCAGTTGTCACCTGTCCGTGCAGCAGTCCCGATGGCTGACGTCTCGCAATCTGTGGTGCCGAAGTCGTTGCGATTCAAGTGCTCCTGGACGGGAGCGACGGGCTGCGTTGGGGTTCGAGCAGCTGCGTCTCCGACAACCGTAGCGATCTCGTCGAGTCCCTCGGCTACAGCGGGCCCCGACCCATCACTCGGTCGGGCAATTCTCTGACCGCTGGTCCGGCAAGACGCTCCGATGACGCGTCGCGCGTGTTCTATGGGGCGGACCCCACCTCACGCACGATCCGGCGCAGTTCGAGCGCATGCTCCTAGCCGAGAGCGGGGCCCGAAGGCGTGACCCTGTCCTTTGACGGCCGATGGTTGGCGCTTGATCTGGGCGACGCGGTGCGGATCCAATCCCTGGATCCGGCTTGGTCCTCAGCCGACCCGATTGTCGTCGAACCTGCGGCGACAGGCCGCGGGTGGGACGTCGTCGCCCTGGGGCGGCGGCTCCCTTACGGTGGCGCTGGCAGAAACAGACGGGCCTGCCCACAAGGTATAGCAACGTCGACTTGATGTCAGGGTCAACCGCGACCACCGATGCGCCTGAGCCCGAAAGGTACCGCCCGGTCGGTCAAGCCCCAGGTAGTGGTGTAGCGATGCGTTCTCCTTCTTGTTGGTTCAGGTGGTCAGGGCGGGCAGGTTGAACCGCCCCAGGTTCTCGGCCGTTCCTATACGGGTTGCGACTCTCGGTTGAGAGCAGCGTAGTGGGCTTGCTCGTACTCGACGGGCGGGACGTTCCCCAAGGTCGAGTGGAGCCTGCGGTTGTTGTACCAATCGACCCAGCCGGCGGTGGCGTACTCGACGTCGGCGATGGACTTGTAGGGAGCGTGGTGAAAGACCGTGGTGCGGATGCACTCGGCCTTGTAGAGACCGTTGATCGACTCCATCAGCGCGTTGTCATACGCGTCACCGACCGACCCGATTGAGGGTCGGATCTCCTCGAGCGCGAGGTGCTCGGTCAGCCTCAACGATGTGTATTGGGCAGGTTCAGGGGGTCGATGCAACACCGGCCTGTGCCAGTGACGATAGCTGGGCTTGGTAGACCTCGGCGGGGGTGCGCCAGTTGAGTGTCTTGCGTGGTCGGGCGTTCAGGGTCGTGACGACGGCCTGGAGTTCCTCTGCGCTCCAGCGCGACAGGTCGGTGCCCTTGGGGAAGTACTGGCGTAGTAGCCCGTTGGTGTTCTCGTTGCTGGGTCGCTGCCAGGGCGAGTGCGGGTCGCAGAAGTAGACGTCGATTCCGGCCTCGATCTTGAGCTGGACGTGTTGGGCAAGCTCGCCTCCTTGGTCCCAGGTCAAGGACCTGCGCAGTTGCTCGGGCAAGCCTCCGATCTGGGCAGTGATCGCGGCATTGACGGCCTCGGCACCGTGACCGGCCAGTGGCGGCCCGTTCTTGACGTTGGGGGTGGTCCCGAAGCCGTCCATGCGGGGCAGGTGCAGCAGCATCGTGTACCTGCTGGACCGTTCAACCAGGGTGCCGATCGCGGACTTCTCCAGCCCGATGATCAGATCGCCCTCCCAGTTACCGGGCACGGCCCGGGCGGCGGCCTCAGCCGGGCGCTGGCTGATCTTGACTTCGTCGGTGACGAATGTGCGGCCGCTTCGGCCGGTGCGGGCTCGGGGCTCGCGCAGCGCCCGGCCGGTGCGTAGACACGCGGTCAGCTCCCGCTTGAGCGCACCACGGCCCTGGACATAGAGCGACTGGTAGATCGTCTCGTGGCTGATCCTCATCGACTCATCATGAGGGAAGTCGACCTTGAGTCGGTTGCTGATCTGCTCCGGGCTCCATGCCACGCCCCAGCGTCGGTCCTGGCGGCGTCCCTGGCGTCGTCTGGCCCATGGCACGTTGGGACCGGCGATGGGCCGCCCGTCGGCGTCGGTGACCTCACCAGCCAGCTTGTGCTCCACATACTCGCGCAGCCGCGGGTTGGTCGCGAGCTTGG
>JAKDNC010000737.1 GCA_030452025.1 Nocardioides sp.
CCGACACCGACGGCTCCCGTCCCGACTGCTGGGGTTACATCAACGCCCACGGAATCGAGGAGCAAAGCGGACAGGGCGTCGAGCTGTTCCGCTGACTCCGCACACCAGGTTCCGCCACGACCCGGAAGACGGCCCGAGCATCAGGAAGTGCCAGTGAAGCTGTCCGACCTTTCTCGCCTCATGGCGGCACTGGAGGGCGTGAACGAGGGCCGCCAGGAAGGGCTGCTGAACTGGCGGTACCGAGGCAGGCTGGTCGCTCGACAGCTCGACGGCACCCACGTCGTGATACGCAGCTCGTTCGACGCGCGAGACCTACTGCTCCGCTCCTTCCCCGAGACCTTCATACTCCCCACCCGCTTCGCCGGACACATGATGATCGTCGCCGACCTGCAGCACGGTGATGACGACGCCATCGAAGAAGCCGTCATCGAAGCGTGGAAATTGCAGACCCGGCCCTAACGGACGAGCACCGCAAGGGCAAAGCCGCTTCTTCCGCCGATTGACGATCCTCGACCGGTGCGCCGCCCCTGAGGTCCGAATCGCTGGGCGGGCTGACTCTCCCGGCGTACCGTCGAACCTAGAGGTGGTGTAAATGATCCCCACGATGATCCTTTTCGGTCTGGTTACCGGCTACTGGTGGAGGTTCGCGCTGCCAGTGGCGGCGGTCATCTGGCCGACCCTGCTCCTCGCCTCCGACACCATCGCGGTTCGCCAGATCCCAGTAGCCGCGCTGCTCGGGCTGGTCAACGCCGCCGTTGGCGTCGCCTTGGTCCAGGGCGTTCTGGTCGCGGTCCGCGGGATCCGTCACCGCCCTTCTCAGGCGACACGCGCTCAGAGGGTTCCACACTGAGGTCGAAGGTGTGGTCTGCCCACGTCCTCGTCTCGGCTCCGGGCAATTCCGAAACCGGATCTCGTTCCGGGAGCACAGTCCAGCGCACTTGTTGCTCGCTGTACGCGGTCCGGCCGCGGGGCTGTTGGTTGTTGACTCTCGTCATGGCCAGGTAGCTGTTGGAAGTCGGCCGGCGCCTCGATTGTGTTTGAGTTGAATGACGTCGGCAATGCTCCAGGCGCCGAACATCACCAAGAATGCCCAGGGTCCCAGTGTGCCGAATAGCAGAAAACCACCGAGCACGCCGGACCCGCCAGCTAGACCGAACATGACATTGGCCTGCCACGGACTCCGCGGCGGCTTCCTAGCAAAGAACAGTGGGAGGGCCATGTCCGGGTTCGCGCGGCACTGCAGCACGGTCGCGTAGGTGCTCGACACACCGCAGACCAAGAGCATGATCACCCCGAGCGCCGCCATGAACACATGGTGGTTGCATACTCAGAAATCCGCAACGACGCCACGCGAGACCGAGCCGCATCGAAGCGTCCAAAGAGTACGTCCGATAGCCGAACCTCATCTGGCGACCAGGGCTGTGACTCGCTGACGTCGCGGTGATTGCTCGTGGTTGCCGAAGGGGGATCGCCAACCGGTCATCTTTCGCCAACCGGGACCGTCCGACTCAGTCGCTGACCTGGGCCCTTGGGCGTGCAAGTTACTCGGTCCTGATGTGGTCGGGGTCGAGGGGTGCGCCGGTGCCGATCACGGTGATGGTGGCGAGGGCGGCGGAGAATACGACGGCGATGGCCGCGAAGGCCACGCCGGAGGCCAAAGGCATCAGGCGGTCGTTGTCGAGTTGGATGTAGGTGGCGCCCGCGTAGGTTCCGGTGAGGATCGCGAAGACACTCCCCAGAGCGGTCGGCAGAGCCGCCTCGAACCACTGTGCCCAGCGGAGCAGTTGTGTTGGGGTTCCGATGAGTCGCAGGGCGGTGAGCTCTCGGCGGCGAGACAATGCCCGGTCGACTCCAGCCACAGTGAAGGTGAGCAACCCGATGCCGAGTACGACAGCGGCCAGGGTCCAGGCAACTGTCTGCATGCCCTGGACGAAGTCGTAGTTCTCGAGATCAACCATCGTCGACGACTGCAGCCCGAGGGCCGCCAGTTCGTCATAGAGGTAACGTCCCGGGCCTGCGTGAAGCCCGAACATCAGGTCTGTC
>JAKDNC010000738.1 GCA_030452025.1 Nocardioides sp.
ACGCGAGGAGTGACCGGCCCAACGTGTCCGATCGGTCCACCATCGGATGGGCGGAGTCGGTCAGCAGCGCGTGAAGCGTGCCCGCGACCAGGACGGCTGGGGCGAGTGCGATGAGGAGGGAGTGGCGTGGAGTGATCATGCTTCGATCCTGCGTCTGGTGGCACCGTTCGCGGCTCCACCGAAGGTGCCGACCTCATCCGTCGGAAGGAGTGATCATCCCGTGCTGGTAGGCCCACACGACGATGTGCAGCCGGTCTCTGACGCCGAGCTTGCGGAGCAGGCTTCCCACGTGGGTCTTCACCGTGGACTCCGCCACGAACAGCTCTCGGCCGATCTCGGCGTTGGAGGAGCCTCGGGCCAGCAGGGTGAGGACCTCGCGCTCCCGCTCGGTGAAGTCCACCTGCTGACCGTCGGCGGGAGGTGTTGCACCGGCGATCCGCTGGATCAGCGCACGGGTGGCCCTCGGCGAGACGACCGAGCGGCCGGCGTACACCTCCCGGACGGCCTCGGCCACCTCCGCGCCGGGGGTGTCCTTGGTGAGGAACCCACCGGCTCCGGCGCCGAGCGCGCGGAAGAGGTACTCGTCCAGGTCGAAGGTGGTCAAGATCAGCACGCGGGTCGCCGGCCGCAGCCTCCGGATCTCGGCACTGGCCTCGATGCCGTCCATCCCGCCCATCCGGATGTCCATGAGCACCACGTCGACCATGTGCTCCAGGCAGGCCCGGACAGCGTCCTCACCACTTGGCACCGTCGCGACGAGCGAGAGGCCCTCGGAGACGTCGACGACTGTCGCGAGCGCAGAGCGGATCAGCTCCTGGTCGTCGGCGACCAGCACCCGGATCATCGGGGGAGCTCCGCGGTGATGCAGGTCCCGGAGGCGTTCGCAATGGCGAGGCTTCCTCCGACGGAGCGGGCCCGCTCCTGCATGCCGACCAGGCCGTGCCCGACGCCGAAGCAATCGGGGCTGAAGCCCGGGCCGTTGTCACACACGGTCACCAGGACCTGCCTCGGGGTCACGTCGACGGACACACGGCACTGCACCGGCGCGGGCACGTGCTTGACCGCGTTGGTCAGCGACTCCTGGATGATCCGATGGGCCGCGCGAGCCGTGTCGCCTCCAACACCCTCCAGGTCGCCGGACTCGATCAGGTCGACGCGGACGGCGTCGGAGCGCAGCGAGGCGACGAGCACGCCGAGCCCGGCGAGGGAGTGCACCGGGCCCACGAGGGAGGGGCGGTCGCGAAGGTCGGTGACCATGCGTCTCATCTCGGCCATCGCCGCGCGGCCGGTGCGCAGGGAGTTCTCCATCATCGAGCGGGCCTTCACAGGGTCCTGGTCAAGGACCATGAGCGCGGCGTCCGACTGGGTGACCATCACGGCGAGGGAGTGGGCCACGACATCGTGCACCTCGTGGGCCAGCAGCTCGCGTTCCTTCCGCGCACCTTCCTCGAGGTGTCGTTCCCAGAGCTCGTGTCGTGCCCGGCGGTAGGCGCCGAACGCCCACGACGCAGCCACCGCGGCGGCGGCCGCGGGGATGAAGATCCAGAAGGCCGCATCGGTCGGGCCCGGCGAGCCCACCAATGAGCGGAGCACGATCAGGCCCAGTCCGAGGGCGGAAGTGACCAGTGGCAGGCGGAGGGCGCCGGTCTCGGCCGCCAGCGTGTAGACCATGACGAGGTAGAGCGCGCTGACCGGCGCGAAGATGTACGACGCGCCTTCGGGAAGGTCGGGCAGCAGGAGCAACCCCGCCATCACGAACACGGCACACAGGAAGGACCCGAGGGGCCACACGCGACGCAGACCCACGCAGATCGTCAGGGCCAGCGTGAGCAGGGCGAAGCAGATGACCACCGCGGACTCGGCCCCTCGGACCAGGCCGATGGAGGCCGGGCCGACGAGCATCAGCAGCGCAACGGCGATCGCCAGATCCACGGTCGAGGGGCGGAGCGCTCGGATCTGCACGTTGACCATCATCACGTCTGCGGGCTCGGAGCGCATCCGTCCAAGGTCGCGACCGTCGTAGGCTGTGGCCGTGGAGT
>JAKDNC010000739.1 GCA_030452025.1 Nocardioides sp.
CGTGATCGTCGACCCGTCGAGCGCCGGCTTCGTGGTCCAGAAGGTCGCCGCGCCCGGGGTGCCCGTCGGCATCGCCGCCGTGGAGGACCCGCTGTTCGGACCGGTGGTCTCGTTCGGCATCTCCGGCGCGCTGACCGAGCTGCTCTCCGACAAGGCCTGGCGGATTCCGCCGCTCAACGAGCACGAAGCACGCGCCATGACACGCGAGATCAAGAGCTCACCGATGCTCTTCGGCTACCGCGGCAGCGAGGTGGTCGACGTCGACCGCGTCGAGGAGCTGATCATGCGCGTCGCGCGGCTCAAGCATGACTTCCCGCAGCTGCGCTCGGTGGAGCTCTCGCTGGTGCTCGCCGGGAAGGACACCGCGACCGTCCTGACCGCGGACGCCCGCGTGGAACCGGTCGCCGACCTGCGCTCCGACTGGTTCGTGCGCCGTCTCAACGCCCAGGCCGGAGACGACACCATCCCGGACTGATCGGGCCCCTTCCGAGCCGCCGTGACAGACTTCTCACATGCGCAATGCTCTCCGTACCGCGATCGAACGAACCGGTTACTACCCCGAGGTCGTCACGGACGGCGTCGACTCCGCCGTGGCCGGCGAGCGGGTCGAAGGGTTCTACGTTCACCACGAACCCACGATCGAACGCGACGAGGTGCGCCGCCACATCACGGTCGTCGTGCTCACCCCGAGCCGGCTGATCCTCGCGCACACCGACGAACACGCCGGCGACGACCTGCTTCCGCAGCCCTACACCTCGACGTCCACCGAAGCGATCGCGCTCTCGTCGGTGAAGTCCGTCGTGGTGACCCGGATGGTGGCCAACCCCACCTCCGGTCCACAGCCGGCCGCTGAGGCCCTGGTCACCATCGGATGGAGCGGGGTGAGCCGGATCGACCTGGAGCCCGCTTCCTGCGCCGACCCGGAGTGCGAGGCCGACCACGGATACAGCGGGATGCTTGCCTCGGACGACTTCTCGCTCCGCGTCTCCGCAGCCGCCGAGGGGCATGACGCTGTCAACTCGCTGCTCGAGTTCGCCAAGGTGCTCTCCCAGCAGACACAAGGAGCGCCCCAGAAGTGATCAACGGGTTCATCGAGCCTGCCTACGACCGGCGCTCCCTGGCCGATGTGGTTCCTGCCGTCGCCGCGGCTCTGGGCCTGCCCGGCCACCGGCCCTCGGACTTCGTGCTGCCGGATGCGCCGTCGTACGTCGTCTTCCTCGTCGACGGCCTCGGACAGGAGCTGCTCGCGCGTCATGCACACGCGGCGCCGTTCCTGTCCTCGCTGATGGCCGACCCGGGAACCGCCGGGGTGCCGTCGACGACGGCGACGTCGCTGACCTCGCTGGGCACCGGCCTCGCGCCCGGCCAGCACGGGCTGGTGGGCTACACGGCCCGTGTGCCCGGGACCCAGGATCTGCTCAACCACCTCAAGTGGGATCGTGACGTCGACCCCCTCGAGTGGCAGCCTCACCAGACCGCGTTCGCGAGGCTTGCCGCAGCCGGCGTACGCGTCACCACGGTCACCCGCCGTGCCTTCAAGGGCAGTGGTCTGACCATCGCCGGGCAACGAGGCTCGGCGTTCGTCGGTGCCGACAAGACGGGCGAGGTGATCGCCGCCGTGGTCGACTCCGCGGGCCCGGCCCCGTCGCTGACCTACGTCTATGACGGTGACCTGGACTGGACCGGCCACAAGTACGGCGTCGCCTCCACCGCCTGGCTGCAGCAGCTGTCGATGATCGACTCCGAGGCCGAGCAGATGCGGGAGTCCCTGGACCCGTCGGTCCGGCTGCTCGTGGTCGCCGACCACGGCATGGTCGACAGCCCCCAGTCCTCGCGGATCGACGTCGACGTGCGTCGCGAGCTGCGCGAGGGCGTGTGGTTGCTCGGTGGCGAGGCCAGGTTCCGCCATCTCTACTGCCGCAGCAATGCGGTCGACGACGTGGTCGCGACCTGGCGGGAGACCTTGGGCGACCGCGCCGACGTGCTCACCCGTGACGAGGTGATCGGGCTCGGTTGGTTCGGAGCGGTGGAGTCGC
>JAKDNC010000740.1 GCA_030452025.1 Nocardioides sp.
TCTGAGACTGATGAGCGCCGCAAAGGAGCGCGGTCTGGAGATCGACCCCGATGGCTATCGCGACGGGCTCGAGCGCAAGGTCGATTCGTGGCGGGCAACGCAGTCCCGGGCCCCCTGGTAAACGCGCGGTGCCCCGGGGCCACCGGGGCCACGTCGGATAGGCCGCTTCCATCTGGGTGGGACGGGTACACGTGCCTGCGACGAGTTTACCTGTCGCCGCGGGGCTTTCAGGGGAGGATCTTGTGATGAGGGAGGCGCCCTACACAGATGACGAAATACGCGCGGCGATCGAGGCCACGGGTCATGACGTTGTCAGTGAGGCGATTACAGGCCAGGAGCGGATGGTCGCCAGGGCGGTCGGCGATCCGCACGCGGTCTCCGAGGTGATGAGCGATCTTGCCGATCAGGTGCTGCGCAAGCTGCCGCAGTTCGAGGAGGTGGGACGGGTATCGCTAGGAGCGTGGGTCAACGGGTTCGCTCGGAACATCCTGCGCGAGCGGGCTCGACAGTTCGCCCGGCAACGCCAGCGGATGTTCGAGTACGAGGAGGGGTCTCCTCTGGTGCACGCATTCGTGACCTCCCCTGAGCCAGCAACGAGCGATGATGCATTCTTCCTGGAACTGATCGACACAGCCCGGGATCGAATCACCTCGCAGCCTGGGGGAGTGAGGAAGTGGGAGCAGCTGGTGGAGATGGCGGGTAAGCCCGAGCGTGGCCGGTCCGCTCGGGAGCAGGCACGAGAAGAGCTCGCGGAGCTCTCGGGGCTTCCGGTGGAGATGTTTGGAGCTGAGGAGCCGGCCGAGCCGACGGACGTGCCGGAGCTTCCTGAACAGGTCTCTGTGGCTCCGGAGCTGGGTAGTGGCGGGTACCTCGTCAACTGCTCAGTGTGCGGAGCGCTGGGGACTTCGATGTCGATTGGCAAGGTAATGGACGAGGTGCGCACCCATCGGGTAACGCACGTCGAGGGTGAGGTGAACTTGTGATGGCAGGCCGGGATGACGGGAACGGCGGTGCGCTGCAAGGCGTGGATCTGACGCTGGTGCGCGACAGGGACGTCACAGAGCAGGACGTCGGCTACACGACGCGCCTCTTCCTGCAGACCCTGTTCCCCTACCGACAGCAAGAGGTGGACAAGATCGTTCGTCAGTCCGGGCCGCATCAAGTGACGGCGTTCTCGGCGAACGGGCTTCCATACGGGAAGTACCCGCGGCTGATCGCGATCTACCTGTGCACCGAGGCGGTCAAGCGCCGGGATCTGCCTACCGATGAGGCGCGCCGAATCCCGCTGGGAGCGTCGATGCAGCAGTTCCTGCATGAGATCGGAGTGATGGGCCGAGCAAACGGTGGTGAACGAGGATCGTTGAGAATCCTTCATGAGCAGCTTCGCCGACTGGCGTCGACCACGATCACGGTGGAGAAGATCTACGAGCCGCAGTCGGAGAGCGCGCGCATGAATCGGACGTCGATCAAGAACATCGGCCTGTTCGACTCGATGGACTTCTGGGTGACGCCTCACCCGGACCAGCTCGCGCTCTCCGAGCCGTACCTGGAGTTGACGTCGGCGTTCTTCCAGGAGGTGACCGAGAATCCCATCCCGGTGGATCTGGGAATCTTGAAGGCGCTGGGACGGCCGCGGGCGATCGACGTCTACCTCTGGGCGACGCTGAAGAAGTTCAGCCTCAACCGTCCCTTCACGCTCTCGTGGGAGCAGGCCCAGAGTCAGTTCGCGCCCGAGATGCCCCTCACCGCGCGCGGTCGAGCAGACTTCAAGAAGACGATGGACCGCACCGTGAAGACGATCACCGAGCACTGGTCGGAGGCCGGCTTGGAGCTCACGCAGGAGGGTGTTCGACTCGCCCCGGGACAGCCCTCCATCCCCCGCAGGCCGGGTCGCCGCACGTAGCGCTCGGCGACATCTCAGGTAGACGCGTCTCGGCACACGCCGGGGCGCGTCTGCGTTTGTGCAGGTCAGGCATACGCTGATTTGGCCTCAGGTCGCAGGAGGCACAGATCACCACAGAGTGTTTGTGCTGGT
>JAKDNC010000741.1 GCA_030452025.1 Nocardioides sp.
GTACTGCCTCCATGCGCTCGGCCGCGTATGTTCCGCCCGTCCTCAGTTCGTTCGCGGCCTCGAGTCCGTTCGTCAGTCCAGACATCACAGCCGCGGCCCCCTCATCACTGAGCTCCAACCGCTCCTGGAATGCTGAGTCCTCGATCTCGTTCCCCACCACGTCGGTAAGCACGATCTCCCCGGGCCCCCCACGCATCGCGCTGACGTACGCATTCGGATCACCGTCCAGACGCTCCACCAGTGCCTGCCCGGGGGCGTCAGGCACGTCATACGAGACCACCAGCCCATTGTCGAACCCTCGGGTCGCCGCATGCCATTCACGAGCGAAGACGACAGCCTCATTGCTTCGGGGCGTCGGTGACTTGCCTGGCTCCGTCAGCGCTCGTTCCACTTCACCGGCTTGCATCGGCTGCACCCCCGTAGCTTCAGCAACCTTCTCGGGATCCGGAAAGTCCGGCACTCGCTGGCCCCGCGCGCGCATCTCGCCCAACACGGTTGTCGGCGCCTCCGAGCCGAGCGGAACCGCTGCACGATTCAGAGCGTCCATGTACAGGTACTCCTCGTCGAACGAACCCGGCGGCGTCCCTCCCGAGACGTAGTCCCCCAAGTACGAGTCCATCTCACGGATCGCGTTGCGGACGGCCGTGTACTGGCCTGTGTCGGCGAGCGTACGGAGCCGGGTCGTGGTCTCGATCCACGTCCCCTGTGCGCGCTCCGGTGTCACAGTCCACTCCTGCACCGGGATCTGATCCTCTCGCTCGACCGCTCCACTCCCCACCGCCGGCTCTTCCGCCACGCTCTCGGCGGCGGACCTCATGGCTGCCTCCCGGACACTGCGGGCATCTTCCCAGTAGGGACGCGCGGCATGGAACGCGTGCTTCAGGGGCAGCTCCAGGTCCTCGAGAACATCCACTCCCAAGAAGCCGGCGCGGGCAGCAGCATCCTCCTGGCTGATCTCTACGTGGACCTCCGCAGTGTGGTCGTAGGCGTAGTACTCAAGTCCCACGGTCTCCGAGTTCCGGATCGAGATGAAGTCCGCAATCTCGACGGAGAGAGCAGACGGAGACCCGGTGTACGACACCAGGTCCGCATCGAGGTCCGCCACTCTCGCCCTTCTTTCCCACTCGCGACCAAATGCCTCGCGTGCCTCTTCGTGCAGCTCGTTCTCACGCTGCAGGAGCCGCATGGCCTCAGTAGCAGCGGCAATGCGGCCCTCATCAGGGTTCACACTGGTCATTTTCTTCTCCTTCACCACAGGGGTAGTTGGTCTCGATCACTGGCTTGCAGTCCTTGGGCGGAGATCGCCTTGGGCCCTTCCCCGGCGAGCAGCGCCGCTCGGATGGCTAGGGCTCGCCCGAGGGCGCCCCTCTTGTCGCGCAAGGGCGACCCGATCCGGTGACGGCGCGCGGCCCATTCCGCTCGATTCATCCCCAGCGACGAGTCCCTCCAGTGCACTGGTCGTTGGCACAGCGGGTTATCGCACCCGTGACCGACCAGCGCGGGCACCTCCTCGCCAGGATGAGCGATTGCCCAGCCGAGTCGATGGGCGATCGCCACCCACCCCGAGCTGAGCCAGATTCGGCCATGCCCCCTACCGGAGACAGCACCGATCCACCACCAGCATTCAGAGTCTTCGAAGGTGAGGATCTTGGCTTGATAGCGCTGCCGCACGCGCTCGTCGCGTGCCGCCGCGGCAAGGTCGCGGATGCTCGGGTCCATGCCCCCACACCGGCACTCCCACGCCAGCCCGATGCCTTCTATAGAAGCGCGCCCGACGCTCGGAGAGAGCGGTGTACTGACATCACCGATGAGAGGGGAATGTGATGACTGCGGATATCGAAGTGTGGGTGCAGGACACCTCAGACACACCGTGCCAGGCATGCATAGCCACGACGGGCTATCTCGACCGGAACAACATCCCGTACGAGAAGCGCAATCTGTCCGAAGCAACGAAGGCGGAACTGGACGGGTTCCGACAGCTCGGAACCACCGCCCCGGTGGTTCTTACGAAGCATTACGGCGATTTTTCGGGAC
>JAKDNC010000062.1 GCA_030452025.1 Nocardioides sp.
ATCATCGCGCCGGTCGCGCCGAGCGGGTGGCCCATCGCGATGGCGCCACCGTTGACGTTGGTGATCTCGTGGTCGATGCCCATGTCGCGCATGAACCGCATCGCGACGGCGGCGAACGCCTCGTTGATCTCGAAGAGGTCGATGTCCTTGACCTCGAGGCCGGCCTTGGCCAGTGCCTTGCGGGCGGCAGGAGCCGGACCGGTCAGCATGATCGTCGGGTCGGCGCCGGAGACTGCGGCCGAGACGATGCGGGCGCGCGGCTTCAGGCCCATGCCCTGGCCGGCGGCCTCGGTGCCGATCGCGACCAGCGAGGCGCCGTCGACGATGCCCGAGGAGTTGCCGGCGTGGTGGACGTGGTTGATCTTCTCCACCCAGTGGTACTTCTCCAGCGCGACGTCGTCGAAGCCGGCTTCGGCGCCGATCTGCGCGAAGCTCGGCTTGAGGCCGGAGAGGCTCTCCACGGTCGTGCCGGGCCGGATGAACTCGTCTTTGTCGAGGATGGTCAGCCCGTTGATGTCCTTGACCGGGATGATGGCGTTGTCGAAGTAGCCGTTCGCCTGGGCCTTCGCGGCGCGGGCCTGCGACTCGGCGGCGAATGCGTCGACCTCCTCGCGGCTCCAGCCCTCGAGGGTGGCGATCAGGTCGGCGCCGATGCCTTGCGGCACGAAGCCGGTGCTCAACGCGGTGGCCGGGTCAGCGGCCCAGGCACCACCGTCGGAGCCCATCGGGACGCGGCTCATCGCCTCGACACCACCGGCGAAGATCATCTCCTCGAAGCCACCACGGACCCGCGAGGCGGCCTGGTTGACGGCCTCGAGTCCGGAGGCGCAGAAGCGGTTCAGCTGCACGCCGGCCACGGTGTCGGGGAGACCGGCCTTGAGGGCGGCGGTCTTGGCGATGTCACCGCCCTGGTCGCCGATCGGCGAGACCACGCCGAGGACGACGTCGTCGACCTGCTCAGGGTCGAGACCGGGGTTGCGCTTCTGGATCTCCTCGATGAGACCGACGGCCAGATCGACCGGCTTGACCTCGTGGAGGGAACCGCTGGCCTTGCCCTTGCCACGGGGCGTACGAATGTGGTCGTACACGAATGCTTCTGCCATGACCGTCCTTGATTCGAATTGTGGATGGTGCTGCGTGAGTCGTGAGTTGCGACTTAACGCGCCGGTTCGATTGTGACACTATTGGTGTCATGGTGGTCAAGAGCAGGGCGACTTTGTGAGCCGGCTCATAGGTCGAACAGGGATGAGGCAAGTGTATGCGCGACCCGGTCGACTCCAATGAGGAGTTGCTGACGCTCGACGAGCTGTGTGAGCGCGTCGACATGAGCGTGCGCAACGTCCGCTTCTACACCACCCGCGGGCTGGTCCCCTCCCCCATCAAGCGCGGCCGGTCCGGTTACTACAGCAGCGAGCACGTCGCGCGGCTGGAGCTGGTCACCGAGCTCCAGCAGCACGGCTTCACCCTGGCCGCCATCGAGCGGTACGTCGCCCGCATCCCCGAGGACGCGACGCCTGCGGCGATTGCGCTGCACCGCGCACTGCTGGCGCCGTGGATGTCGGAGATGGGCGAGACGATGACCCGCTCTGCCCTCGACCAGCGGGCCGGACGCAAGCTCACCGACGCCGATCTGGCCACCCTCGAGACACTCAGCGTGATCACCCCCGTCGGACCGAGGGACTACGACGTCACGCTCGCCCACCTGGATGCCGCGCTGAAGCTGATCGAGTTCGGCTGGCCGACCGACGCAGCCGCCGAGTCGATGGCGCTCTACGAGGAGCACGCAACCGCGATCGCCGAGGGAATCACCGGCATCTTCCGGGAGAAGGTCTGGCCGGCCTACCGCGCTTCGGGCGCGACCGACGAGGACCTGCTCGAGGCGGTGGAGGTCCTGATGCCGATGTCCATCGCCGGACTGGTCAGCGCCTATGGCAAGGCGATGAACGAGGCCAAGCGCCGGGCCGTCGCCCGCCGCGCCCAGTGAGTCGGCGGCTCGACTCTCAGGCGGACTCTGCGCCACTCGCGTAGGCGTGGCTGGCCTCGACGATCGCGGCAACCAGGTCGACCTCGGCGGAGTCGCGGGGGCCATAGACCAGGACGAACCCATCGGCGAAGCGGCTTCCGGCCCACATGTGCGGCTGAGCCCAGCCCTTGGCGATGGCATCGGCAGCCAGATCGGGCGGGAGCGCGAGGTGCAGCGACCCGTCGTACCACGGGTGGAAGTGGGCGAACTCGCCGCTCTCCTCGTCGAGCAGGGCGCCGCTCCTGCCGGCCGGGCCGGCCAGCGCCAGGCCGCGGGTGCCGGGGACAGAGAACGCGGAGCCGTTGACCTTGACGCCCTCAAGCCCGGAGACGCGCTCGAAGAGCTCGTCCTGGAACTCGATGATCGACTGGTCGGAGATCTGCTGCTGCGGGATCGACCAGGTCACGCGAGGACGGCCGCCCCGACGGGTGGGCAGCTCACCGATCACCGGCCACTGAGCCTGACCGCCCCCGTCGAGCGGACCGACCGGGGCGACCCCGTGGGACGCGACGTGCTCGAGACGGTGCTCGAGCCACTTCTCCAGCTCGGCGGACGTCGCGGACGTGATGTCGTGGCCACCGCTGTCCAGGTGGGCGGTGACCGGTGCGCCGGACTCGGAGACGAGGTAGTCCCACGTGCGATTCTGCATCGGGATCGCGACCTCGAGGTCGCGCTCTCCTTGGGCGTGGAAGACCGGCAGACCGGTGAGTGCCGCCGGCAACAACTCGGTGTCGGCGGAGAATGCGCCGTTGAGGAGCGCGGCCCCCACGAAGCGAGCCGGCTCGGCGACCAGCAGAGCGCCGAACAGCTCGGCGGCGTGGCCGTGGGCTGCGCAGAAGACCGGACGGCCCTGCGGTGCCGCCTCGTCCAGCCATCGAGCCAGCTCGTCGACCGATCCCGGCGCCGGCAGCACGGCATACTCAAGGCCGGCAGGCAGTCTCTCGACCAGGCCTCGCGCAGCCAAGGTCCCCTCACCACTCGCGTGCACGAGCACGAAGAGGGGCGCATCGTCGCTGGAGGAAGAACGCCAGTGGATGGTCGAGGCGAGAGAAGAGTCGGTCATGGCGCCGATTGTCTCAGCGGTTCAACGCGAACGACTCATCGGTACGCCGCGTGTCCGGTCATCGCCCCGGGGCGGTGCGCCGAAGCGTCGGTTCGAGTGGTGCTCCTGTGCCATCCGGCGCAGCGCAAGCAGGACGGGTTCGGCGTAGGTCGCCAGGGCCGTGTCGACGAGCGGCTGGCCGCGAGCGCCTCGGAGGGTCGCCTCACCGGCGTGGAGCAGGTTCTCGCGCAGGTAGTACTTGATCGCCGGCGGGATTCTTCTTCTCGTCCATGGGGAAGGGCCGCACCGAACCCAACGCGCTGATCGCGCTGGTCTTCGCCGGTGCGGCCCTGCTGGCAGTGAGTCTGGGCAGCCTGGGAATCGGGCTGATCAGTTCTTGAAGCCATCCTTGACGTCGTCGACGGCGTCCTTGGCCTTCTCGCCGGCGTCCTTGAAGCTGGCCTCGGCCTGATCGGCCTTGCCCTCGGTCTCCAACTTCTCGTCGTCTCCGGCCTTGCCGGCAGTCTCCTTGGTCTTGCCCTTCGCGTCCTGAACCGCGTTCTTGGCCTTGTCCATGAAACCCATCGTGTGCCTCCAACTCTGTGTTGCGGTCATTCATCGGGTCCTTCCAGTCGACCACACCCTTGGTCATCGACGTGGCTCGGTCAGCGCAGGCGTCCCCAGGTCGCGCTTGAGATAGACGTAGGGGAACTCCGAGCTGATCACCTGCCATCCGTCGACCCGCATGGCCTCGACCCGACTCCGGCTGAGCATCGAGACTCGCGCATGCTCCCACTTCGTCGCGGAGCGGACGACCCGGTGGTGACCCGCGCCGCGCTCGACGCCGTGCCAGCCATACTGGCCCGCGAGCGCCAGCTCGCCCATCTCGTCGAAGACTGTGACCGGCCCCAGAAGCCGTTCACCCTCGCCCACCCCTGGTCGGAGCGGCGTGCCCTGAGTGGCGAACCGCTTCTGCGCCGCCTGCTTGGTCATTCCCAGGGTCCTGCCCACCTCGGACCAGGTCGCGCCCGCGGACCGAGCGGAGGTCACCGCGTCCCGCAGCAGCGAGCGAGCATCCGCCTCGACGTGCGAGACCACCTCGATCAGCGCCAGGTGGTCCTCGACGCCCTGCGGGTCACTCGGCGCATCCAACTGCCCGACGGCATCCGCGAGCACGGCGGCACGATGCCGGGCTCCGTCCCGGTCAGCGGGCATTGCCGTGTGGGTCCGACACCGTCTCCGACGGCCGCCAGCCGCCAGCCCTGCGCCGCATCAGGGTCGACCCCGTCGCGACGAGAACGACGATCGCGACGACTCCGACGATCTGCGCCCACAGGGGCGGGTCGGTGAACGTGAGCGCCACCCCAATGAAGGGGACGACCATGATCAGGCCGTAGCCCCACTGCCACACGCGGCGGGGGTCCGATGAAGTGTCCATGTCGTCAACCATAGGTTGACGTTCGGCGGAAGGGCAACCCAAACGAGGAATTTCGCCACCTGGGTGAACCTTTTTATCCAATGCTTTATTGGATAAACTCTGGATCTGACGAGAGGGGAACCTGACATGACCCAGTACCCACACACGACGACCGACCCCGCACGCCTGCACCGGGCCCTCCAGGAGGACTACGCCGGCATCGAGCGCCGGATCGATGACTTCCTGGTCCAGCGAGGTGGCGTGGGTGCGGCCACGCTGGGCCTGCGCGAGGCGATCACGTCGCTACGGCGCCACATCCACCTCGAGGAGGAGATTCTCTTCCCGGCGCTGCGGCGGGCCGGGATGACCGGGCCTGTCTTCGCCATGTCCACCGAGCACTTTGACCTGTGGTCGACCATGGACCGGATGGAGCAGCGGCTGGCCGACGGCTGCTCGCAGGCGGAGCAGCAGGAGGTCGGCCGGATGCTGATGGCCGAGCTGGACCGGCACAGCTCGAAGGAGGAGCCGATCGTCTTCGGGCACGCCGAGGATGTGCTCGCCCCCGAGGACCTGGCCGACGTGCGCGCGTTCGTGGAGAGCGCGACGCTACCGCCGGGCTGGGTCCCCCAGGAGCCCGAGGGTGCGTGAGCCGGGTCAGCGGCACCGGCGCAACAGGTAGGTGTCCATCACCCAGCCCGTCCTGTCCTTCACGCGTTCACGAGCGCGATCGATCTCGGGAAGGACCTCGCCAAGAAGCCCGGCGACGAGCACCTCGTCCGTCGTACCCAGGTTTGCGCCCCACCAGATCCGCCATTCGCCGCCGGGCAGGTCACGGCAGGCGAGGTCGCGGTTGAGCATCACCACGAGGTTGTGACCGCCGCCGTCGATCGCCTCGAGCAGCCTGCGGCCGGTGGTCACCACGATCGGTTGTCCCACCTCGTGCAGGACGATCCGGTGTCGGGCGGCGAGCAGCTGCACGCTCGAGATGCCGGGCCGGACCTCCCACTCGAAGTCGACGTGGCCGCGGGCGTGGACCCGCTCGACGATCCCCCCAGACCAGGAACGCCGCGTCGCCGTCGCGGTCGAGGAGGACCTGCTCGTACGCCGCAGCGCGGGCCTCGTGCCAGTCGGCCACCGCACCGGGGTAGTCCACCGGGTCGTTGCGCTCGCGCGTCGGGTCCGCGACCGCGACGACCGGCGCGCCGCCGTACGCCTCGACCAACCGGGTCCGGACCGCCAGCAGCGGGTCGTCGGGGCCCTTGTCCGCGGCGATCACGAAGTCGACCCCGCGCAGCGCCGCGGCAGCCTCGACGGTGAGCTGCTCCGGATGGCCGGAGCCGATCCCGATCAGCCGGACGCGTCTCATCCGCGGTCCTCGAGATCGCCTTCCAGGTCGAGGTAGACCTGCTGCATGGCCGCGATCACCTCCGGGTCGGGCTCCTCCCACAGGTCGCGCTCGGCCGCCTCGTGGAGCCTCTCGATGATGCCCCGAAGCGCCCACGGGTTGGCGTCCTTCATGAACTCTTGGTTGGTCTCGTCGAGCACGTACTCCTTCGCCAGGGTGTCGTACATCCAGTCGCGGACCACTCCGGCTGTGGCGTCGAAGCCGTAGAGGTAGTCAACGGTGGCAGCCAGCTCGAAGGCCCCCTTGTAGCCGTGCCGTTGCATCGCGGAGATCCAGCGCGGGTTGACCACCCGGGCCCGGAAGACGCGGGTGGTCTCCTCCTCCAGCGACCGGGTGCGCACGGCGTCCGGCGAGGTCGAGTCACCGACGTAGGCCCTCGGTGCCCGACCGGTGAGCGCGCGCACCGTGGCGATCATGCCGCCGTGGTACTGGAAGTAGTCGTCGGAGTCGGCGATGTCGTGCTCGCGGGTGTCGATGTTCTTCGCGGCCACGGCGATCCGCCGGTAGTTGGCGGTCATGTCGTCCGAGGCAGGCGCCCCGTCGAGGCCGCGACCGTAGGCGTAGCCGCCCCACTCGGTGTAGACCTCGGCAAGGTCCTTGTCGTCACGCCAGTTGCCGGACTCGATCACCTGCAGGATGCCGGCGCCGTACGAGCCCGGGGCAGAGCCAAAGATCCGGGTCGTGGCGCGCCGTTCGTCGCCGTGGTCGGCCAGGTCGGCCTGCGCGTGGGCACGGACGAAGTTCTGCTCCTCCGGCTCGTCGAGATCCGCGACCATCCGGAACGCGTCGTCGATCATGGCGATGACGTGCGGGAACGCGTCGCGGAAGAAGCCGGAGATCCGCACTGTGACGTCGATGCGCGGACGACCGAGGTCCTCGAGGGAGATCACCTCGAGCCCGGTGACCCGACGGGAGGCCTCGTCCCACTGCGGGCGTACGCCGACCAGCGCGAGCACCTCGGCGATGTCGTCGCCGGAGGTCCGCATCGCCGAGGTCCCCCAGGCCGAGAGCCCCACGGACTTCGGGGGCTCCCCGGTCTCCGCGACGTAGCGCGAGACCAGGGAGTCGGCCATCGAGACCCCGGTCTCCCAGGCCAGCCGCGAGGGAACCGCCCGCGGGTCGACGGTGTAGAAGTTGCGTCCGGTCGGCAGGACGTTGACCAGTCCACGCAGTGGCGAACCACTGGGCCCGGCCGGAATGAAGCCGCCGTCGAGGGCGTGCAGCACTGCGTCGAGCTCGTCGGCGGTCCGGTCCAGTCGCGGCACCACCTGGGTGGCGGCGAACTCTAGGATCGCAGGAACCGCCGGGTCGACGTCGGTCTCCTGGACGGCCAGGATGCCCGGGATCGCGTCAACGTCCCACCCAGTCTCCTCCATCGCAGCGACGAGAGCCTTGGCGCGAGCCTCGACGGCGTCGACCTCGGACCCGGGGGCCTCGTCCTTGAGGCCGAGCGCTGCACGGAGGCCGGGCAGCGAGGCCTGTTCACCGCCCCAGATCTGGCTGGCCCGCAGGATCGCGAGGACCAGGTTGACCCGGACCTCGCCCTCCGGGGCCTGGCCGAGGACGTGCAGCCCGTCGCGGATCTGGACGTCCTTGATCTCACAGAGCCAGCCATCCACGTGCATGATGAAATCGTCGAACTCTTCGTCGCCCGGCTGTGAATCGAGGCCGAGGTCCTGATGCATCTGGGCGCTCTGCATCAGGGTCCAGATCTGGGCCCTGATCATCGGCAGCTTGGCCGGGTCCATCGCTTGGATGTTGGCGTACTCGTCGAGCAGCTGCTCGAGCCTGGCGATGTCGCCGTAGGAGTCCGCCCGCGCCATCGGCGGGATCAGGTGGTCGACGACGGTGGCGTGCGCGCGGCGCTTGGCCTGCGCCCCTTCGCCCGGGTCGTTGATCAGGAACGGGTAGACCAGCGGCAGGTTCCCGAGCACCGCGTCGGTGGCACAGCTGGCCGAGAGGGCCGCGTTCTTGCCGGGCAGCCACTCCATCGAGCCGTGCTTGCCGAGGTGCACGACGGCGTGCGCCTTGAACCCCTGCTCCACCCAGCGGTAGGCCGCGAGGTAGTGGTGGCTCGGCGCGAGCTCGGGGTCGTGGTAGATCGCGACCGGATTCTCCCCGAAGCCGCGCGGCGGCTGGATCATCAAGACGATGTTGCCCGCACGCAGGGTGGCAAGGACGATCTCGCCTGCAGCATTGACGAAGAGCTCACCGGGAGCGGCGCCCCACGCCTCGGTGATCTCGTCGCGCAGCTCCTGCGGGAGGTCGGCTGTCCATGCCTCGTAGTCCGCCTTGGAGATCCGGACGTGGCTCTCGGTGAGCTGGGCCGCGGTCAGCCACTCCTCGTCCTGGCCACCGGCAGCGATCAGGGCGTGGATCAGTGCATTGCCGGCCTCGGTGTCGTTCTCGTGGTCGAGGAACTTCGTCACTTCGCCATCGGGGGCACCGAGGTCATATCCCGCGTCGCGCATCCGGCGGAGCAGACGGATCGCGGAGACCGGCGTGTCGAGTCCGACTGCGTTGCCGATCCGGGAGTGCTTGGTCGGGTAGGCCGACAGCATCAGCGCGATCCTTCGGTCCTTGGGCCCGATGCGGCGAAGACGCCCGTGGTTGACAGCGATTCCGGCGACCCGGGCGCAGCGCTCCACATCCGCCACGTAGTGGGGCAACCCGTCCTCGTCGACCTCCTTGAAGGAGAACGGAGCGGTGATGATCCGCCCGTCGAACTCGGGGATCGCAATCTGGTTGGCCGAGTCGAGCGGGGTGACACCGTCGTCGTTGGCCTGCCACTCGGCGCGACTCGAGGTGAGCGAGAGCCCTTGCAGGACGGGGATATCGAGCGCCTGCATCCGCTCCACGTCCCACGCCTCGTCGTCCTCGCCGGCGCTAGCGGTCCCCGGCTTGGTGCCTCCAGCGGCAAGGACGGTGACGATCAGGGCGTCCAGCGTGCCGAGTGCGTCGTAGAGGTCATCGGAGGCGGCGCGCAGCGAGCTGGAGTAGATCGGGAGGCCGACCGCCTCGCCCGTGGCGTCGATCGCGTCGGCGAGGGTGTGCGCGAAGGCGCCATTCCCGCTGGCCTCGTGGGCGCGGTAGTAGAGCACGCCGACCCGCGCCCGGTCGCCGTCCACCGCAGGGCGCTCGGCCCAGCCCCACTCGGGCAGCACCTGTGGCGGCTCGAAGCCCTCGCCGGTGAGCAGCACGGTGTCGGAGAGGAACGCATGCAAGTTGACCAAGTTGTCCGGGCCGCCCTCGGCGAGGTAGGCGTGCGCCTCGGCCGCCGTACCGACCGGAACCGTTGAGTGGCCCATCAGCTCGGCATCCGGTGACTGCTCACCACCGAGGACGACCACGGGCACGCCGGCGGCGAGGACCGCGTCGAGGCCGTCCTGCCAGGAGCGCGCCGACCCCAGGATGCGTACGACGACCAGGTCGGCGCCGTCGAGCAGTCGCGGCAGGTCCTCTGCCACGTCCAGGCGGGCCGGATTGCCGAGGGCGAAGTCGGCAGCTCCGGACCGGACGCCGGCTGACCGTGCGCTGAGCAGGTCGGTGTCGGAGGTCGAGAGCAGGGCAATTCGGGTCGTGGGGCTGTTCATGGCGTCTCCTGTGACTGGGTGGCGCGGGCGAGTCGGTGGTGGTCGGTCAGTGGTTGGTCGTCCACGAGATGCTCCTGGGCGATCCGGCAGACGGTCTCCGGGTCGACGCCGCCGTACCAGACGTCGTCAGGCTGGACACTGACCACGGGAGCGTGGTTGCAGGGGAACTGGCAGCCGGTCTGGGTGATCAGGACGTCGTCGTCACCCTGCTCGAGCCGCATCAGCTCGAGGGCGAGGGCCTCGGCTGTCTTGTCGGACTTCAGCGCCGTGCAGCGGGGCCCGCGACAGACGAAGACCTGGTGCCGGTGCGCGGGGACGTCCTCCCAGACCGCGGAGGTCAGTGGTGCCTCGGTGCCGGCGACGGGCCGGGTGACGTCGAGGACGAGCGCCAGGTCCAGGTCGCCGCGCATCATCGCGGTGGCCACCTCGACGACGGGTCGGTGCCGGCCCTCCCGCCCGCGCCACCAGTGACCGGCGATCCGGCGCAGCCACGAGTTGGCCGGCGCGAGCGTGCCGAGGCTGACGCCGACGAGGACGATCGTCGTGACGCCCCGCTCCGCGAGCCGGGTCAGCTCGGTCGAGAGCGACGGGTCACCCATCTGCAGGTAGGCCACCGAGGCGTCGTACTCCCCGCCGTGAACCCCGCCGGACGCCTCGTCGGCGACGCGCTCGAGTCGTGCGCCGGCCTCGACCTCACGGACCGACATGCCGACCAGGACCAGCGCTGTTGCCGGGCAGCTCATGCGACCACTCCGTTCCATCTCACGTGGGGGCGGCCGAGCCGCGGGTGGGGCTCGACGTCGGCTTCCACGCCGTAGACGGACGCGATGAGATCGGAGTCGAGCACCTCTCCCACGGGACCGGCGGCAACCAGCAGCCCGTCCCGGAGCACGGCGACGCGGTCACAGAACGCCGCAGCCAGCTCGAGGTCGTGGAGCGCGGCGACGGTCGTGAGGCCCAGGTCCCGGACCCGGGTCAGGAAGTCGAGCTGGTGACCGAGGTCGAGGTGGTTGGTTGGCTCGTCGAGGAGGAGCACCTGCGGCTGCTGGGCGACCGCACGGGCCAGCTGGGTGCGTTGGCGCTCCCCTCCGGACAGGGTCGGCCAGCGACGGTGCGCGAGCTCGGTCACCCGGGCGACGCCCATCGCCTCGTCGACCACGGCGCCGTCGTCGAAGGAGCCGGCCCACCGTCCGCGGTGCGGGATCCGGCCGAGCTCGACCACCTCGCGGACCGAAAGGTCAAGGTTCGTCGAGACCTCCTGCTCGACCAGGGCCAACGCCCGGGCACGCTCCCGGGTCGCCATCGAGTGGATGTCCTGCCCACCGAACCGCACCCGTCCGGCCGACGGCTTCCTCAGGGCAGCCAGCAGGTGCAGCAGGGTGGTCTTGCCGGACCCGTTCGGCCCGAGCAGGCCGGTGACGGTGCCTGGTTCACAGACCAGGTCGATGTCCTCGATGATCCTCCGGCCACCCGCCGTCCAGGCCAGGGCCTGTGTCTCGA
>JAKDNC010000742.1 GCA_030452025.1 Nocardioides sp.
TAGACGCAGTAGGGACGCTGTTCGATACAAACCGAATGGCGGTGGGGCCGTGGCCTATTCGGTCGCGAACAAGCCGGAGGTACTCAGGTCAGTGAACCCGCCGCCGTTGACGAGGTGGCCGAAGCCCAGCCGTGCCATGGTCTCGATGGCGGTACCTGCACGGTTGCCGGAAGCGCAGTACACGACGTAGGGCCGGTCCGGGTCGAGGTCAGCTACAACTGCCTCGAAGTCAGGTGCGGAGACGTCGACCAGCCGTGCACCGGCGAGATGACCTGCGGAGAACTCTTCTGGCGTGCGGACGTCGAGAAGCACCGCTCCTTGGTCGAGGGCTTCACGAACGGTCTCGGGCGCGGCGACGGTCCGCGCTTGTTCGGCCGGTGGGCCGGTGCCTTGCGAACTCGAGAGTCCGTTCTTCTCGGAGTCGGCGCCGGATGTGGGTCCCGTTTCGCTTGACTGGTACGCGGCCCAACCGGCCACCAGCACGGCCAGCGCTACGGCCAGCGATGTCAGCGCGATGCGAACGCCCGGCGCCCGGTCGCCGGCGACCCGCTCGGCCCCGGTCTCAGGCGAGGGCAAGGAACAACTTCTCCATCTTCTTCACGTCGACACCCTCGAGCCCGTCATCGGACTCAGTCAGGCATTGCTGCAGTCCGGTGGCGACGATGGCGTAGCCGGCGCGAGAGAGCGCCTTGTTGACCGCGGCCAACTGGGTGAGGACGGACTCGCAGTCAGACCCTTCTTCCATCATCCGGATGACGCTGGCCAGGTGTCCGTTGGCGCGCTTCATGCGCGTGATGATCGCCTTGATCTCGGTGGGTTCGAGGTCCATCAGTTTGTCTCCAGTGCGGCTAGGGCCGCGGTCAGCCGCTGCCGTGCGTCGGTCGCGACGGTGCGCAGGGTGTCGTCGACCTCGCCTGCGAGAGACATCATGGCGTGTGGGTCGAATGCCTCGACGACTGTGGGGGGGTCGTCGACGGCCCGGACGACGACGTTGCAGGGCAGCAGCGCGGCGATCGAGGGGTCCGCCTGCAGCGCCTGGTGGGCCAGCTCGGGGCGGCAGGCCCCCAGGATTATCTGGGATGCGACGTCGACGTCGAGCTTTGCCTTCAACGTGGCCTTCAGGTCGATCTCGGTGAGGTTGCCGAACCCCGCGGCCGAGAGCTCGGCGCGCACCGACTCAACGGTCTCGTCATAGGGGCGGCGCACCGTGGTTTCGAGCGTGTACTGCGTCATGGGTCTTTTCCTCCCGGGTACCGATCACGAGGCCCGTGGTTGGCCTGCACGCACAATCATACAACCCCCCTGGGGGATGTGCTAACGTTCGACATAACCCCCCGGGGGGTTGTGTAGTCAAGCCAGCAAAGGAGTCCCCCGTATGCGTGAGACCACCGTCGACCAGCTCGCTGCGGCGATCGATCAGGGCGCGCCTGTAGTCGACGTCCGTGAACCTGCTGAATTTCGCGAGGGCCACGTGCCCGGTGCGACCAACATCCCGATGGGGCAGCTGACCGTCCGACTGGGCGAGATCGACCGGGACCGACCGGTGCACGTGGTTTGCGCCTCGGGCAACCGCAGCAGCGCGATGGCCGACGTCCTGACCGCCAACGGCTTCGATGCGATCAACGTCGTCGGCGGCACCAGCGCCTGGGCCCGCTCCGGGCGACCGATCGAGAAGTGAGGCGAACCATGACTGACGACACCACCGAGACACCCGCGCCAGCCTCGGCGACCGAGGAGGCGCAGCAGCGGCCAGCCGAGGGGTTGACCGTCCGGACCTTGGAGACCCCCTCGCTCGGGGACCGCACCTACGTGGTCCACGACGGCCAGGTCGCCCTCGTGGTCGACCCTCAGCGCGACATCGACCGGGTGCTGGAGGTACTCGAGGCCGACGGCGTCGGACTGACCCACGTCTTCGAGACCCACATCCACAACGACTACATCACCGGTGGCCTGGCGCTCGCGCAGGCGACCGGAGCGGCCTACCTGGTCAACGGCGAGGACCAGGTGTCCTTCGACCGCA
>JAKDNC010000743.1 GCA_030452025.1 Nocardioides sp.
ATCAAGTTCATCACCGTGCCGTTCGCTGCCTACGAGCCGGACCCGAACCGCTTGATCTGGTCAGAGGACGCCGACACGCTCTGGAAGAAGATCCGCAACGACCAGCCGCTGAACAAGAAGCTCAGCTCCGAGGTGATCACCGCGGCCAAGCGTCCCGGGTCCTCAGCGAGCTCGGACCCCAGTGACGATGCCAGTGACGATGCCAGCGGTGATGCCAGTGACGACTCCAGTTCGGAGGCGACCGACGAGCCCTCCGACGACGAGAGCAGCAGCGACGCCGCCGACACGGCGGCCGCCAACGGCCTCTGCAGCTGATCGGCGGTCACGCGAGATGGAGGACAGGTCCGAGCAGGACGATCAGACGCCGGTTGCGAAGTCCCAGGACCGCACCGAGGGCGAGACCGATTGGCAGCGGCGCAAGCGTCTCGCAGCGGTCTTCGGTGACGTGCTTCCCGAGATCACGAGCGATGAACGCGGAGAGCGTGACGGCAGGTCCGACGAGTGGTACCGGTCCCAGCGTCCGCCGCACCACGGCGGCTGAGCCGAAATGCAGGTTCGGCCCGCCCCCTGCCGGGGACGGGCCGAACATTTCGCCTCAGGCTGGATCAGGCTGGATCAGGCCTGGCCGCCACGGGCGGCGAGGAGGTTGCGGATCTCCTCGAGCAGGACGACGTCCTCGGTCTTCTCGTCCTCGGGGGTGGGCTCGGCAAAGAAGCGTTCCTTCGCCTTGGTGTAGGGCGTGACGACGAAGAAGTAGACGACGGCGGCGATGATCAGGAAGGTGATCACCGAGTTGATGAAGATGCCGATGTTGACGTCTGCGAGCTCGAGGGAGCTGAAGTCAGGCTGACCACCGGCCTTGCCGATGAAGCCCATCAGCATGTCGGTGAACGCGGTGACCACCGCAGCGAACGCGGTCGCCATGATGAAGGCGACCGCAAGCTCGACGAGGTTCCCCTTGAGGATGAATTCCTTGAAACCCTGCATTTCCACTCCTTTTGAGGCGTACCCCTAGGGGTGCCCGATTTTCTTGTGGGTTCTGGACAACCCCATACGTTAACGTGAAATGAGCGCGGTGAGATGGTGCGTCACCGTGGCAGATGCCACATTCTCGGACATTTCCGGTGTGGTGCCCACCACAAGGAGGCGCCCCGGGGTCGGGTTTCCCTGCGGAGGAACCCCCTGGTGGGGCAAGGCGAGGATCGGGACGTCCTCGCCAACTCGCGTCGTGTCGCCACTGCGCGGGTCGGTGGCCAGCAGGTCGATCCGCATCCCCACCCGCAGTAGACCGGCCGCCTGGGAGTCGGGGATCCGGATCGGCACGGCTTCGAGATCGGGATAGCCCTCCAGCAGCGACTCCCCGACCAGACGGACATCGGTCACGGGCTCCCCCGAACGCACCGGCCCCGTGATGGTCCTGCCCAGCGCCTCGGTGGCCCTGGCGACCCTCGACGGAGCAGCCCCGGCGGGCCAGTCCTCCGTGGCCAGGTCCGACGGGCCGAGCACCGCACCGGCGTCAAGGTCATGAGCGGCGACCAACACCTCCACGGTCGGCTCGGGAGCGGGGGAGACCGCGCGCAGCCCCGCCAACACGGCCGCACCGAGACACGCCGCGGCCAGGAGGCGCCGTCGGCGCAGGACCGCGCGGCGTGCGGCGCGCCAGGTGTCGAGGAGTCGACGGCGAGGATCGGGGTTCTCGGCAGATCGGGGCATACGCTGAGGCTAGGGCGCCTCCGGCGCGCGTGAATCCGTCATCCACAGGTGGCGTACTATTGGCAGTCGGACTGGTCGAGTGCCAGCCCTAGAATCGAGCCCAGCGGAGGAGCCCGAGCCTTGCCCACCTATGAGTACGCCTGCACCGAATGCCACCACGCCTTCGAGCAGGTCCAGAAGTTCAGCGACGACGCACTCACTGTCTGCCCCGAGTGCCAGGGTCGGCTGCGCAAGGTGTTCGCCGCTGTGGGCGTCGTGTTCAAGGGCTCCGGCTTCTATCGCACGGACTCACGCTCGGATG
>JAKDNC010000063.1 GCA_030452025.1 Nocardioides sp.
GTGTCCCTCGTGCCCCTCGTGGCTCTCGTCCTCGGTGCCGTGGTCCTCGAAAGGCTGGAGCTCGATCACGTCGGCGGCGTCGAGGGTGTCCCCCTCGGCCGACTGCTCGACGGCCTTGTCGACGGCCGGCTGGAAGCCGTTCTCGAAGACCACTAGGCGGGAGGCGGCGACCTGTGCGGTCTGCTTGCCGCTGAGTTCGAGGTCGTGTGGCTCGGTTCCCGGAGAGGTCAGGTTGATCACGTCGAACTGGTCGCCCGCCACGCGCTCGGCGGCAAACTGCAGCGGATAGAACGCGGCCGAGACCTGACGACCGGATGTTGAACCCTCGCCGCCCAGGGCCGAGCATCCGGCAAGGGTGAGGACGCCGGCAACCATGACG
This sequence comes from Nocardioides sp., assembly GCA_030452025.1. Taxonomy (GTDB): domain Bacteria; phylum Actinomycetota; class Actinomycetes; order Propionibacteriales; family Nocardioidaceae; genus Nocardioides. The sequence continues at coordinate 380 of JAKDNC010000063.1, forward strand.
CCGGCAACCATGACGGGGACGAGGAGCATGCCGCGGCGAGGGGCGAGAAATTGCATGAGAACGATTCTCAGTCTTGATGAGAATGATTGTCAAGTTGAGGTGTTGCTAGTCTTGACCTCACACGAAGCCTGACGAGGTGCGCCGTACCAGGTCCAAGGAACGACGGCGCGAGACCGATCCCTCGACCTCCGCAGGAGACCTCATGTCATGGCTCGTCCTCGCTGTTTCCGGCGTCCTTGAAACCGTCTGGGCCTCGGCGCTCGCCGAGAGTCGCGGCTTCAGCCGCCTCGGTCCGAGCGCACTCTTCGTCGTCGCGTTGACGGCCAGCATGGGGGGTCTCGCCTACGCGCTGCGCACGATCCCGGTCGGCACCGGCTACGCGGTGTGGGTCGGCATCGGAGCCGTCGGCACGGCTGCTTACGGGATGCTCGCGCTCGACGAGCCAGCCACGGCCCTGCGGATCGCCTGCTTGATGCTGATCGTCGTCGGCATCGTGGGACTCAAGCTGGTCCACTGAGCCTCGAGGCTCGAGGCTGGACTCGGGCTGAGCCGCGGCCGGGCGTTCAGGGGCATAGAGTCGGGGCATGCTCGTGGTGAACCGGTTCCGCGTCCCGCCGGGGGATGCTGACGCCTTCCGCAACGACGTCGAGGGCGCCCACGCACTGCTCGCGCAGTGTGCCGGCTATCTCCACGGCCACATTGGCCGCAACGTGGATGACCCCGAGTTGTGGGTGCTGTCGACCCGCTGGGAGCACGTGGGCGCCTACCGCCGCGCCCTCTCGTCCTACGACGTCAAGGTCGGGGCATGGCAGCTCCTCGCGCGGGCCATCGACGAGCCGGGAGCATACGAAGTCGTGGAACCGGGAACCGACCTCAATGTCGCCGCGACGCGATCGTTAGGCTGAGCCCTCCAGACCGGCAGCCAGCCGGCCGAGATTCCCCAGGAGTGACTCACGTGGCCAAGGCGCCCGCATCAACCGTCGACAACGTCGTCTCCCTCGCCAAGCGTCGAGGCTTCGTCTACCCGTCCGGTGAGATCTACGGGGGCACCCGGTCGGCATGGGACTACGGACCCCTCGGTGTCGAACTCAAGGAGAACATCAAGCGCCAGTGGTGGAAGGCGATGGTCCGGGGTCGCGAGGACGTCGTCGGGCTCGACTCCAGCATCATCCTGCCCCGCGAGACCTGGGTGGCCAGCGGCCACGTGGCGACATTCAACGACCCTCTGACCGAGTGTCAGTCATGCCACAAGCGGTTCCGTGCCGACCACCTTCAGGAGGCGCATGCCGAGAAGAAGGCCAAGAAGAGTGGGCAGAGCGAGGACCCTGACGACGTCGACCTCAAGGACATCGCCTGCGCGAACTGCGGCACGCGTGGCGCCTGGACCGAGCCCCGGGAATTCTCCGGCATGCTCAAGACCCACCTCGGCGTCTTCGAGGACGACTCGGGCCTTTACTACCTGCGCCCCGAGACGGCTCAGGGCATCTTCTTGAATTTCGCGAACGTGGTCACCAGCAGCCGTCGCAAGCCGCCCTTCGGCATCGCCCAGATCGGCAAGAGCTTCCGCAACGAGATCACCCCGGGCAACTTCATCTTCCGCACCCGCGAGTTCGAGCAGATGGAGATGGAGTTCTTCGTCAAGCCCGGTGAGGACGAGGAGTGGCTCCAGTACTGGATCGACGAGCGCACCCGTTGGTACGTCGACCTTGGGGTCAACCCGGACAACCTTCGCCACTACGAGCACCCGCAGGAAAAGCTGAGCCACTACGCCAAGCGGACCGTCGACATCGAGTACCGCTTCAACTTCGCCGGCTCCGAGTGGGGTGAGCTGGAGGGAATCGCGAACCGCACCGACTTCGACCTGACCACCCACGCCCAACACTCCGGCACCGACCTGTCCTACTTCGATCAGGCCAACGACCAGCGCTACACGCCCTACGTCATCGAGCCCGCGGCCGGCCTGGGGCGCAGCCTGATGACGTTCCTCGTTGACGCCTACACCGAGGACGAGGCGCCCAACACCAAGGGTGGCGTCGACAAGCGCACCGTGCTGCGCCTGGACCCGAGGCTCGCGCCGACCAAGGTCGCCGTACTCCCACTGAGCCGCAACGCGGACCTGTCGCCGAAGGCCAAGGCCCTCGCTGCGGAGCTGCGTCGCAACTGGAGCGTCGACTTCGACGACTCCGGCGCCATCGGCCGCCGCTACCGCCGCCAGGACGAGGTCGGTACGCCCTACTGCGTCACCGTCGACTTCGACACCCTCGACGACAACGCGGTCACTGTGCGTGAGCGCGACACGATGAAGCAGGAGCGGATCAGCCTCGACGGCATCTCGACGTACTTCGCCGAGAGGCTCCTGGGGGCCTGAGGCCCTTGGCCGCTGCGGCGGCCCGCGCGACACGCGCCGAAGCGACCTCGACGATGGCGCGGGAGTGCACAATGTGCACATGAGTTCCCGCGCCATTCGTCTTTCCGCCGTCATCCTCGCTGGCGCACTGTCGCTGACCGCATGCGGCGGGGGAGACGACGCGAAGAGCGAGAGTGGGGACAGTGCCAGCCAGTCGAAGAGCCAGGCGGGCGGGAGCGCGGGCGACGAGAGCACGGCCGACGGGAGTGCGGCGGAGGACTCCGTGCTGGAGTTCGGCGAGTTGGCCTCGGTCACGTGGAAGCCGAAGGAGAGCCTCGAGGGCACCGTCGACCTGACCGTGCAGAAGGCGACGCTCGGCTCGATCAAGGACTTTGCCGGGTTCAAGCTCGACGCGGCGATGAAGAAGTCGACGCCGTACTACGTCCAGGTCAAGGTCAAGAACACCGGCGACACCGATCTCGGCGGGGTCGACCTGCCGATCTTCCTCGACAACGGCAGCGACGTGCTCTTCCCGCCCGCCAGGATCACCAGTTCGTTCACCCCGTGCCCGAGCCGTCCGCTCCCCGAAAAGTTCGTCGGTGGGAAGACAGCGAAGCTCTGCCTGGTCTTCATCGCCAACGAAGGCACCAAGCTGGAGTCGATCGCCGTGCGCGCAGATGAGGAGGGGGCGACGATCGACTGGGCCGGCAAGGTCACGGATCCGAACGCCAAGGGCGCGGGCAAGCCGAAGGGCAAGAAGGGCAAGAAGGGCAAGAAGAACGGCTGAGCCCCTGGGCCCGGAATTCGTGCGAGCCCGGGGCGATGTCGGACAATGGCGCCATGGCCCTGGAACTCGGATCGCTGCGCGTCGACACCCCCGTCGTCCTCGCGCCGATGGCGGGCATCACGAACGCGGCCTACCGGAGACTCTGCGCAGAGCAGGGTGCGGGCCTCTACGTCTGCGAGATGATCACCTCACGGGGCCTGGTCGAGGGTGATGCCCTCACCCGTTCGATGCTGGCCTTCGATGACGTCGAGACGGTCCGCAGCGTGCAGCTCTACGGCACCGACCCGGCCTACGTCGGCAAGGCCACCGAGATCCTGTGTGCGGAGTATGGCGTCGCCCACATCGACCTGAACTTCGGCTGTCCGGTCCCCAAGGTGACCCGCAAGGGCGGCGGGGGAGCCCTCCCGTGGAAGCGCGGGCTGCTCGCCGAGATCCTCGAGCAGTCCGTGAGCGCGGCCGAGCCGTACGACGTCCCGGTCACGATGAAGACTCGCAAGGGACTCGATGACGACCACCTGACCTACCTCGATGCCGGCCGGATCGCCCAGGAGACCGGGGTGGCGGCGATCGCGCTGCACGGCCGCACGGTTCAGCAGGCCTACTCCGGCCAGGCGGACTGGGACTCCATCGCCGAGCTGGTCGGCCACGTGGACATCCCGGTGCTCGGCAACGGCGACATCTGGGAGGCCTCCGACGCGTTGCGCATGGTCGAGCAGACCGGCGCCGCGGGGGTCGTGGTCGGCCGCGGTTGTCTGGGACGCCCGTGGCTCTTCCGAGACCTGTCCGCCGCCTTCGCGGGCGAGGAGGTGGCGACCCTCCCGGCGCTGGGCGAGGTGAGGGCCATGATGCGCCGCCATGCCGAGCTGCTCGCACAGCACATGGGTGAGGAGCGGGGCTGCAAGGAGTTCCGCAAGCACGTCTCGTGGTATCTCAAGGGATTCCGGGCCGGCGGGGCGTTGCGTCACTCCCTGGCGCTGGTCGACACCCTCGCCACCCTTGACGCGCTGCTCGCCGAGCTCGACCCCGCTGAGCCGTTTCCGGTGGGGGAGCTGGGTTCGCCTCGCGGACGCCAGGGTGCGCCTCGAAAGCGCGTCGTGCTCCCCGAGGGGTGGCTCGACGACACCGATGGGGCCGGGTGCCAGATGACCGAGGACGTGGCCGAGACCTCAGGAGGGTGACCGGCAGGGTGATCGGGAACACCGTCCACGCTCCGGCCCCAAATGGGACATTTGGGTTTGGTCTATGCTTCACTCTTTGATCGTGTCGCCCGCCATCCCCACGGGCGGCACAACCCCCTGACATCCATCGCAAAGGATCAGCGCTGTGGCAAATCATGGCCACAAGCGGGACACCAATGCCCGCCGCAAGCCCCCGGTCGCCTACATCGCGGCTCCCATCGCAGCAGTCGCCACCATTGCCTCGGTCGGCATCGGTGTGCTGGCCAGCAACCCCGACATCGGAGAGGTCGTCTCGGCCGACCATTCGAACTCCGCCTCGCTGTCGAACGCGATCCGGCAGGAGAGGACCCCAGAGGTCTCCCGCTCCGACGCCCGCGCGAACGACAAGTTGATCACGGCGTCGGCGAAGTTCTCCCGCAAGTCCGACGTCGCGGCCACATCGGCGGCGGTGAAGGCCGCCGACACCAAGCTGTGGACCACGGCCGAGTTGAACATCTGGGACTCGTCCTTCGATGACGCCGAGAACCTCGGCACCATCGAGGAGTCCGAGCAGGTGCTGGTGACCGGACGCGAGGACAATGACCGCAGCGAGGTCGTCATCGACGGTGAGTCGCGCTGGGTGACCAGCGGCTACTTCGACGACGAGAAGCCCGAGCCCGAGCCCGATCCCGCGGAGACCGATGAGTCGGCGGAGTCCGATTCGCCCGAGGTCTCGGCCAGGACTGCGACGTGCAGCAACGGCAGCAGCGTCGAGAGCGGTGTGAGCCCCAACATCGTCAAGGTCCACGAGGCCGTCTGTGCGGCATTCCCCGAGATCACCACCTACGGGACGTTCCGTGGCGACGGCGAGCATGCCCAGGGCCTGGCCGTGGACATCATGGTCAGTGGCGATCGCGGCTACCAGGTGGCCGACTTCGTCCGTTCCCACTACGGCGAGCTCGGCGTGAACTACGTGATCTACTCCCAGCGGATCTGGTCGGTCGACCGCTCCGGTGAAGGCTGGCGTGGCATGGAAGACCGCGGCTCGACCACAGCCAACCACTACGACCACGTTCACGTCACGACGTACTGAGCCTCACTCCACGCCGATGGCCCGCATCCCCTCGGGATGCGGGCCATCGGCATTCCCGGGTCAGACCCGAGCGCGGGTGCCGTCCACGAGTACGTCGGCCGCCGCCGGCAGGTTGTTCTCGGCGAAGTGTCGTGCCTCATCGGCCAGGAACGACTGCCAGTGCGCCCGTTGTGTCGCTTCGTCCCACGGTTCGTCGCTACGCCCGTAGAGCGCCCGGTCGCGGGCCAGTCCGCGCTCGACACGCAGGTCGTCGGGAGCCGAGACCCAGGCCAGGGTCGTGCGGTGGCCCGCCAGCAGCCGATGTCCGGAGCCGACTCCCTCGATCACCAGGAGGTCCACCGGCGGTACGACGTGCAGCTCGGCGAACTCGCCGCGGTCCCAGTCGTAGCGGCGGCGGAAGCCCGGCACGCCGGAGGCGAAGGGCCCGGTGACCTGGTCATGGAGCCGGTGGGCCAGCTCATCGCCCAGCTCATCGCCCAGACCGCCCCAGCCGTCGTACATGTCGTCCATGTGCAACAGCTCGGTCACCACGTCTGCTGCCTCGACGATGCCGGTGGCCAGGGTGGTCTTCCCGGAGCCGGCTGGGCCCTCGATGCACAGGAGTCGTCCGCCACCCGGAAGGGCCGGCCGCCCCCGGACGGGCGCCAGGACGGCCTCGACGGCCAGGTCCGCCCCCGGGTGCATCAGAACGAGTTGCCGGTGCCGCGGTAGGAGGGCACCGCGTCGGTGAACTCGCTGCCGGAGAGCAGGTGCACGGTGTTGGTGTGCTCGAAGAGCTCACCGGACTTCGCATGGCGGAACCACACCAGGTCGCCGATCCGCAGGGTCGCGGCCGGGTGGCCGGTCAGCGGGGTCTGCACCTCGCCGGCGCCCTCGAGGTTGGTCAGGTGCAGCCCGGGCGGGGACCAGGGAATCGGTGCGCGATCGTCGCCGACCGGACCCGAGGCGATGAAGCCGCCACCCGCGACGGTGGCCACCTGAGCCGAGGGGCGGCGCAGGACGGGCACCCCGAAGAACGCCGCCGGGCGCGGGTTGAACGACTGGTAGTGGTCGAACAGGCCGGGCACCAGCAGTCCGGAGCCCGCCGCAACCTCGGTGACCACCGGGTCCGAGGCCGAGGACTCCACGGAACCCGACCCTCCGGCGTTCCAGAACTCCAGCGGAGCGATCTGGCGCAACGCCTCGGCGATCGCGCGTCGGCGGACCTTCAGCTGTTCGACCGAGGCGGACTTGAGACGCCGGACGACCAAGGACTTCGCACGCTGGTGGGGGACAGCATCAGGCACCCCGGCGACCTGGCCCTCGTAGGTCATCACACCGACCAGCGTGAAACCGGGTCGTTCGACGATGTGGCGGGCCAGGGCGGCGATCGGCGCGACGTCGTGCAGAGGAGACCGCTTGGGGCCGACGTGCTGATTGCCCATCTTCAGGCCGGCGTCGACATCGATCGCGAGACGGACGGAGACCGCCTTGGATGAGCGGACGGAGTCGATCACGTCGAGCTGCTCGACGGAGTCGACCATCAGGGTGATCGCACCAGCGGCCGAAGGGGAGGCGACCAGCTCGGAGAGTGCGCCGCGGTCCACAGACGGGTAGCCCAGCACGATGTCGTCGGTGAGGTCCTCGGCGTGGAGCCAGAGCGCCTCACGCAGCGAGTAGGCCAGGACGCCGGCGAAGCCCGGTCGCTCGAGGACTCGCTGCAGCAACGCCGGGACCCGGAGGGACTTGGAGGCGACACCCAGCGGAGTGCCGCCAGCGCGGCGCTCGAGGTCGGTGGCGTTGGCGTCGAAGGCGTCGAGGTCGACGACCATCGCGGGGGTGCGCAGTGGTGCGGGCGCGTTCTCGACGGCCGTGTGCAGACGCGCTCGTAGTCGGTTGCGCTCGATGAAGTCGTCCATCAGTTGATCCCGCGCTTCTTCAAGATGGCTTCGATGTCGGCCAGGTCGTCGTCGATGGCCGGTGCTCCCTTGTCCGACGTGCCCTGGTTGAGCGGCTTCTTCTGCCGTTTCGGGGTCTTCTTCGCGGAGCCCGAGGGGGTGCCACCCCCGTCCTCACGGGCTGACATCGAGCCGCCGAGTACGAAGAGCAGCACTGCGACGCCGGCCAGGATGAAGCCAATCCACACCGTCGGGCTGAAGACCAGGGCCATGGCCCAGTCGCCCACCGCGTCCGCGGTGCGGGCGACGACCTTGAGGGTGCCGGTCATGTAGGCCGCCACCGGAATCAGGGTGATGCCCGCGCCGCGCACGGCGGAGGCCTTTCCGCGGTGCTGCCAGGCGTAGTAGGTCCATCCCCCGGCCAACAGGGTGAGGACCACGGTCAGGGCCTGCCAGGTGACGTCATCGAGCATGGGGCAAGACTGTCACACGCCCCCTGCTGCACCGCTGGGTCGTCGGCCCGCCGTAGGCTCTTCGAGCATGAGCCCCGACCCTGATCGTTTCGCCGGAGCCCGGCTCATGGAGTCGTCCTTTCCCGACGACACCGGGGAGCAGGCGTCTGCCGTGGCGTCAGCGTTGTCGGCCTACGCCGCAGATCGGTCCCGGGGCGCGGACGTGATCGCGGCGCTGCAGGAGTCGCGACTGCTCGTCCCCGTGGTGGCGATTGTCGGCGAGGTCGAGTACGACGACCGGGGGCTGACCCACGACAAGTCCAGCGACATGGCTGCGGTGCTGATGCAGGGGCAGGACGGTCGACTGGCGCTCCTCGCCTTCACCGGCACGGCGCAGCTGAACGCCTGGAATCCTGAGGCACGGCCGGTCGCCGTGCCTGCGCACCTGGCCGCACAGTCCGCCGTACAGGAGAACGCGGCGGCACTCGTCGTCGACATCGCCGGACCGGTGCCTTTCGTGCTCGAGGGGGAGGACCTGATGGGGCTGGCCGGCGGCTGGCGTCTGGTCGAGGTCCAGGGTCGCTCCGCGTGGCTCGCGCCCGCCGAGGCAGAGTCAGCCGGGAGCGGCCCCGTGCAACGGGATTTGGGTCAGCCCGACTCCGACGGGTAGTCTCTCTTCCGACCGATCTGATCAGGTGTGTCCGCACGCTTGGCCAGATCCGACAAGCGGAGGTCTTCGACTTCCCACCCGCATCGGCCGCACCAGGTTGTCGGGTCCGGTCCCACGGACCATGGTCGTCCGGCACCAGTGCCGGGCAAAGTGATCCGTGAGTGATGCACCTGTGCATCTGGAGACTGGCTTCCGCTTGCCGAGCGGAAGCCATTTTTGTTTGTCTTCAGGAGGACTCATCAGCACAGAGCTGCGTATCAACGACCGGATCCGGGTCTCCGAGGTCCGTCTCGTTGGACCCAATGGCGAGACCGTCGGCATCGTGCCGACGGCCGACGCCCTGCGTCTGGCCCAGGAAGCCGACCACGCCCTCGTCGAGGTCGCCCCGACGGCGCGCCCGCCCGTCTGCAAGCTCATGGACTACGGGAAGTTCAAGTACGAGAACGCCCAGAAGGCCCGTGAGGCGCGTCGGAACCAGACGAACGTCATCATCAAGGAGATGAAGCTTCGTCCCAAGATCGATGCGCACGACTACGAGACGAAGAAGGGCCACGTCGTCCGCTTCCTCAAGGCCGGCGACAAGGTCAAGATCACGATCATGTTCCGTGGCCGTGAGCAGCATCGTCCCGAGCTCGGATTCCGGCTGCTGCAGCGGCTGGCCGAGGACGTCGAGGAGCTCGGTTTCGTCGAGAGCTCCCCGAAGCAGGACGGCCGCAACATGGTGATGGTGCTCGGGCCCGTCCGCAAGAAGTCCGACGCCAAGGTCGACATGGCGGCCGAGAAGGAAGCGCGCACCGCGGAGCGTGAGGCCGACCAGGCCTCTGAGGCAGCCGATCGCAAGGCTTTGGCCGGTGATCGTCCCGTGGCCCAGAAGAAGGAGCGAAAGCGCTCCGAGAACCTCGACCCCGAGATCGAAGCCTGATCTCCCCGGATCAGACGCAGACTCGACCGCAACGTCAGAAAAGAGAGCAGAGATGCCGAAGAACAAGACGCACTCCGGTGCCAGCAAGCGCTTCCGCGTGACCGGCTCGGGCAAGGTCCTTCGTGAGAAGGCCGGCAAGCGCCACAACCTCGAGAAGAAGGCCTCCAAGGTCACCCGTCGCATGACCGGCACCACCGAGCTGGCCAAGGCCGACGTCAAGAAGGCCAAGAAGCTTCTGGGTCGCTGACCCTTCCCCGACCCAAGAACTCGAGCTCGGCACCATCCGCGCTCACCTGAGCAACAAGGAGTACAAACGTGGCACGCGTCAAGCGGGCGGTCAACGCCCACAAGAAGCGCCGGACAACCCTCGACAGGGCCAGCGGCTACCGCGGCCAGCGCTCGCGGCTTTACCGCAAGGCCAAGGAGCAGGTCACCCACTCGCTGGTCTACAACTACCGTGACCGCAAGGCGAAGAAGGGCGAGTTCCGCAAGCTGTGGATCCAGCGGATCAACGCCGCCGCCCGCGCCCACGGTCTGACCTACAACCGCTTCATCCAGGGCCTCAAGGCCGCCGAGGTCGAGGTTGACCGCAAGATCCTGGCCGACCTGGCCGTCAACGACGCCCCGGCGTTCGCTGCGCTCGTCGAGGTCGCCAAGACCAACCTTCCCGAGGACGTCAACGCGCCTCGCGAAGACGCAAGCGCCTGAGCCTTCGCAACGCACCGACGTGGCGAGCTTCCGCACTGGCCCCCCGCCGATCGGCGGGGCTCCGTTGGCCGCGACCAATGGTCGGGTCAAGAACGCGCGGAAGCTCGCCCGTCGCGCATTTCGTGCCGAGCACCGGCTGTTCTTCGCTGAGGGCCCCAAGGCAGTCGCATCAGCGCTCGCACTACCCGGGTGTGTCCGTGAGGTCTGGGCCACTCCCGAGGGGACCGAGTCGTACGCCGACCTGGTGGCCGCGGCGGCAGCCGCCGGGGTCGCCTGGACCCTGGTCGAGGACCGGGCCATGTCCTCGCTCTCCGACGCAGTCCACCCACAAGGGGTAGTTGCCACCTGTCGCTTCGTGGACCGGCCTGCCGAGCATGTCCTGTCCGGAGCTCTTCGCCTCGTGAGCATCTGCGCGGACGTCCGGGACCCCGGCAACGCCGGTACCGTGATCCGGACCAGCGACGCCGCCGGTGCGGACGCCGTGCTCCTGGCCGGCCACTCCGTCGACGCCTACAACCCCAAGACCGTCCGGGCCACC
>JAKDNC010000744.1 GCA_030452025.1 Nocardioides sp.
GCCGGCCGAGGTGGGTCTTCAGTGACACTCCCAACTGGTACCCGGCCCTGCTGGCTGCCGGCGTGCAGATCGAGCGCTGCTATGACCTGCGGCTGACCCACGCGATCCTCATGCGCTCGGAACTCGTGGCCGACCGAAACGCCGTCGCAAGCGCCGAAGAATGGGACGCGGGCCCGGTGAGCGCACCGACCGCACCCGAGGCGGAGGCGCTCTTCGAGGTCACCGAACGACGCAGCCCCATCAAAACGGTCCCGCACGACATCGAGTCCGCGCTCGCCGAATTCGCACGTCAGTCCACCGCCCTGCAGACTGCCTCCGATCCCGGCCGGCTGCGTCTGCTGCTCGCGGCAGAATCAGCCGGTGGACTCGTGGCCGCAGAGATGCAGGCCGCCGGGGTGCCCTGGGACATCGCCGAGCACGATCGGATCCTCGCCGAGGAACTCGGGCCCCGTCCTGCACGGGACGCGAAGCCTGCCAAGATGCTCGCCGTGGCCGAGCAGGTGCGGGCCGCCCTCGGTGACCCGCGAGCCAATCTCGACTCCCACGTCAAACTCCTCCATTCCCTGCACGCGGCCGGAATCAACGTCGCCTCGACCTCGAAATGGGAGCTGCAGGAGAGCAACCACGCGGCGATCGCGCCCCTGCTGGAGTACAAGAAGCAGTCCCGTCTGCTCTCCGCCAACGGGTGGGCGTGGCTCGACGAATGGGTCAGCGAGGGCCGCTACCGTCCCGTCTATGTTCCCGGGGGAGTCGTCACCGGGCGCTGGGCGGCCAGCGGCGGTGGTGCACTTCAGATTCCTCGCCAACTGCGACCCGCCCTGCGCGCCGACCCCGGATGGCGGCTGATCTCGGCCGATGTCGCCCAGCTGGAGCCGCGGGCGCTCGCCGCCATGTCGGGGGACCGGGCCATGGCCGAAGCTGGCCGAGGTCGCGACCTGTACTCGGGTCTTGTCGACGAAGGCATCGTCGCGACCAGGCAGGAGGCGAAGATCGCCGTGCTCGGCGCCATGTACGGGTCCACGACCGGTGACAGCGGCAGGCTCGTGCCGCGACTGCGCACCAGTTTTCCCGCCGCCATGGGCTTGGTTGATTCCGCCGCCGAGGTGGGGGCCGCCGGAGGGGTCGTGTCCACTTGGCTGGGCCGAACCTCACCGGTGCCAGGTGAAGGGTGGCGCCGCGTTCAGTCGGCGGCGAACCAGTTCGACGCCACGCCTGCCGATGAGAACCGGGCCCGTCGCGCCGCCGGTGACCAGGGACGCTTCACCCGCAACTTCGTCGTCCAGGGAACCGCGGCCGAATGGGCCCTGGCCTGGCTGGCCGACCTGAGACTGCGGCTGTCACAGTTGCCGGCCATCGATGACGGGAACCCGGGGACAACCTCGGCGGTTGATGGTGATGGGGGAACCACCTCGGCGGGGGAGACGATGGGGCACGTCGCCGATGCCTCGGGTCCGGTGTTCTCCCGACGCGCTCACCTGGTGTTCTTCCTCCACGATGAGGTCATCGTGCACGCGCCGGCCCAGCACGCCGAAGCCGCAGCGGAGGCGATCAGGGAAGCGGCCGCCTCGGCGGGGACACTCCTATTCGGCAATGCGCCCGTGGACTTCCCTCTCGACCTCACGATCTCCGAGCGGGCAGCCAAGGACTAGGGGGCGGCGACGGGGCTGCGACTGGTCCTGAACGATCGTCTGTTGCAGAGATCACGGGAGGGCCCGGAATAGGCGACAGATAATCAGTGCTGCATGTAAGGTGTCGGCGGCCCCGAAACAGAGCCGCCGCAGCATCCGGAGTCGTCACCGCACAGAGGAGTTTTCATGACTTTCACCGTCAAGGCACTGCAGAAGACCGGCCCCGACCAGCCGTTCAAGGTTGCCAACATCGAACGCCGCGACCCCAGGCCCGATGACGTGGTCATCGACATCAAGGCCGCCGGAATCTGCCACAGCGACATCCACACCATCCGCAACGAATGGGGCGAGGCGAACTTCCCCCTGACCGTCGGCCACGAGATCG
>JAKDNC010000745.1 GCA_030452025.1 Nocardioides sp.
GCCGCCGCATAGTGCGCGCGTCCGGAGTCGGACGCAATGACGTCGTCCTCGAGATCGGACCGGGCCTCGGGTCGCTGACCCTGGCCCTGCTCGACGCGGTCGACCGTGTGGTCGCCGTCGAGATCGACGAATCGCTGGCCGAGGCGCTGCCACGCACCATCGCCTCGCATGCCCCGTCCGCGGCCGACCGGTTCTCGGTGATCCACGCCGACGCCTTGCGGATGACCGAGCTGCCCGACCCGCAGCCGACCGCCCTGGTCGCGAACCTGCCCTACAACGTGTCGGTCCCGGTGCTGCTGCACATGATGTCGCTGCTGCCCAGCCTCGAGCGCGGCCTGGTGATGGTGCAGTCCGAGGTCGCCGACCGCCTCGCCGCCGTCCCCGGCTCCAAGGTGTACGGCGGCCCGTCGGTCAAGGCGGCCTGGTTCGCCGACGTGCGCCGCGCGGGAGTCATCGGCCGCAACGTCTTCTGGCCGGCCCCCAATGTCGACTCCGGCCTGGTCGCCTGGACCCGGCGCCGGCCGCCGGAGACAAGCGCAACCCGGGAGCAGGTCTTCGCAGTCATCGACGCGGCGTTCGCCCAGCGTCGCAAGACCTTGCGCTCGACGCTGAAGTCGATGGCCGGCTCCGCCCGGGCCGCCGAGGAGGCCCTCGCCCACGCCGACGTCGACCCGATGGCGCGCGGCGAGGTGCTCGGAATCGAGGAGTTCACCCGGATCGCCGAGGGGCTCCCCTTCGAGACGGTCGCTGCGCACCCTCCCCAGGACAAGCATGCGTGAAGTGAGCGTCCGCGCCCCGGCGAAGATCAACCTCCACCTGGGCGTCGGCCCGGTGCGGCCCGACGGCTTCCACCCGCTGGCGACCGCCTACCAGGCGATCTCGCTCTTCTCGACCGTCACCGCCCGGCCGAATGCGCAGTGGGAGATCACCTGTGAGACGCGGCCAGGCATCGACGGGGGCGGCGTACCCCTCGGTGCGTCCAACCTCGCGCTTCGCGCGGCACGGCTGCTCGCCGACCACGCCGGTGTCGACCGACCGGTCTCGCTGCACATCGACAAGGGCATCCCGGTCGCCGGGGGACTGGCCGGTGGATCGGCTGACGCGGCGGCCGCGCTGCGTGCGTGTGCCGCGCTCTGGGAGCTGGGGCTTCCCGACGCCGAGCTCCTCACGCTCGCCGGCCGTCTCGGTTCCGACGTCCCGTTCGCGCTGGTGGGCGGCTCCGCGGCAGGCCTCGGCCGTGGTGAGCTGGTCGAACCGCTGGCCGACAACGGCCGCTACGACTGGGTGGTGCTGACCTTCGACGAGGGTCTGTCGACGCCCGCCGCCTACCGCGAGTTCGACGCGCTGCATGCCGAGGCCGTCGTACCCGAACCGGAGATTCCGTCCGCGTTGCTCGACGCGCTCGCGGCCGGCTCCGCGACGGCGCTCGCCCGGGTGGTCGGCAACGATCTGCAGGCCGCCTCACTGCGGCTGCGGCCGGCGTTGGCAGAGCCACTCGCGGCGGGCGTGGAGCGTGGGGCGCTGGCCGCGCTGCTCTCCGGCTCCGGCCCCACCTGTCTCTTCCTCTGCTCGGACTCCGACCACGCCGAAAGTGTGGCGGCCGGGCTCACAACCTATGGTCGGGTCCTGCACGCACACGGACCCGTGACTGGAGCAACGATCCTCTGATGGCCAACCTGATCAACCTGGAGAAGGTCTCCAAGGCGTACGGCGTGCGCCCGCTGCTGACCGAGGTCTCGCTCGGCATCTCGCGCGGGGAGCGGATCGGCATCGTCGGCCGCAACGGCGACGGCAAGACCACGCTCCTCGAGGTGATGTCCGGGATCGAAGGGCCCGACACGGGACGCGTCTCGATGACCCGCGGCACCGAGATCGGCTACCTCCACCAGGGCGACGAACTCGTCGACACCCACAGCGTCCGCGAGGCCGTCCTCGGCGGTCGCGAGGACCACGAGTGGGCCGCTGACCCGTCGATGCGTGAGGTCGTCGAGGTCCTGCTCGCAGGTGTCTCC
>JAKDNC010000064.1 GCA_030452025.1 Nocardioides sp.
GTTCAACGAGCGCTCCGGCACCCGGTTCGGTGCCGGTCCGCCGCCCTTCGCCTACAACTCGAGCACCGACCAGGAGTACCGGAACTGGATCAACCCCTACGGGCTGCTCACCCCGGCCCAGCAAGAGGCGTTCCTGGCACGGCGCTACATGCACGAGTTCGGGGCGACCAGCGAGGACTTCGGCCGGATCTCGGTGCTCTGCCGCAAGCATGCCGCCACCAACCCCAAGGCATGGTTCCACGGCAAGCCGATCACCTTGGAGGACCACCAGAACTCCCGGCTGATCGCCGACCCGCTCCGGCTGCTGGACTGCTGCCAGGAGAGCGACGGTGGACAGGCCCTGGTCATCGTCAGCGCCGAGCGTGCCCGGGACCTTCCGAATCCGCCCGCGGTGATCACCGGTGCCGCACAGGGGGTGGGACCGCAGCAGATCTCGATGAGCTCCTACTACCGCGACGACATCGACGTGATGCCTGAGGTGAGGCTGGTCGCGGACCAGCTCTGGAGCCAGTCGGGCCTCGGTCCGGGCGAGATCGACGCGGCGATCCTCTACGACGCCTTCACCCCGATGGTGCTGCTCCAGCTCGAGGAGTACGGATTCTGTGGTCGCGGTGAGGCGCCCGGCTACATCCGGGACGGCAACCTCGAGCTCGACGGTCGGCTGCCGATCAACACCAACGGCGGCCAGCTCGGCGAGGGCTACATCCACGGCGTCAACGGGATCGCCGAGGCGGTGCGGATGATCCGCGGCACCTCGGTCAACCAGCCGTCCAAGTCGCTCGAGAACGTCTTGGCCACCGGCGGCTCACCCGTCCCGCACAGCGCCATCGTGCTCTCCGCCGACAACTGAACCCACTGCCCAACCTTGCCCGCTGCTGCAGGACAGCGGCCGGGCACTCCAGAAAGGCACCACCCATGACTGAACGCATCACCTACGCCCGTGCCACGCATGGGGAGGATGAGATCCAGGCGGTCCTCGATGTGCTGCGCAGCGGCCACCAAGGCCTGCGGATCGGGAAGAACGTCTTCGAGATGGAGCGCCGGGTTGCTGCATTGAGCGGCAAGGCGCACGGAGTGATGTGCAATTCGGGCTCGTCGGGGTTGTACCTGGCCGTGGAGCTGCTCGACCTGCCGCGAGGCAGTGAGGTGATCACGTCCCCGTTGACGTTCTCGACCGACGTGGCACCGATCGTGCGGGCCGGGCTGGTGCCCGTCTTCGTCGACGTACGTCCGGACACGTTCAACACCGACGAGTCGAAGATCGAAGAGCTGGTCACGGAGAAGACACGGGCGATCCTGCTGCCGAACCTGGCCGGCAACGCGCCGGACTGGGACGCTGTGCGCGCGGTGGCGGACCGGCACGGGTTGAAGGTCATCGAGGACACCTGTGACGCCCTGGGCCCCACCTTGCGGGGCACACCGACCGGCGCGCGGGCCGACATCAGCGTGACCAGCTTCTCGATGGCCCACATCATCACCTGTGCCGGAACCGGCGGGATGGTGCTGGTCGACGACGAGGAGAGCCGGGACCGGGCCCTGCTGCTGCGCCGTTGGGGACGGCGATCGGAGCCGAACCTGTTCGGCAACGGCCAAGGGCGCGTGTTCCGGGAGAGCCTGGACGGGGTGGACTACGACAACGACTTCATCTTCGACGTGATGCCGTGGAACTTCGAGCCCTCCGAGCTGGGTGCGGCCTACGGGACGGTGCAGCTGGACAAGCTGGAGGCGAACTACAAGCGCCGTCAGGAGACGTTCGCGGCGTACACCGCAGCCTACGGTGCGCACCCGGAGTTCTTCACGGTGCCGCGCGAGACCGAGGGGTTGAACACGGCCTGGCTGTGCTATCCGGTGATGATCAACGCCGATGCTCCCTTCACCCGCAGCGACCTGCAGGAGTTCATCGAGGCCCAAGGGATCGACACCCGGACGGTGTGGAGCGGGAACATCACGCGCCACCCGATGATGGCCGGTGTGGAGCACCGGGTTCCCGAGGGCGGACTGCCGAACGCGGACGCCGTCTTCGAGCGGGGGATGACGTTGGGGATGAGCCATGGGCTCACCGACGCGGAGGTGGAGCGGATCGCCACCGCGATCCACGAGTTCGCCGCGAAGTGGAAGTGAGCCTCACATGACTTCTGCGGACCGACGCTTCGCCGGTCGCCGAGCCCTGGTCACCGGCGCGAGCCGCGGCATCGGTGGCGGCGTGGCCGAGCGCCTGGCCGCGGAGGGCGCGGACGTGGTGCTCGTCGCGCGGACCCTCGACCAGCACGCCACCCTCACCGGGAGCCTGGTGGAGACCGCAGAGCGGGTACGCCGCCACGGCACCCGCGTGGAGGTCGTCGTCGCGGATCTAACCGACCACGCAGACCGGGAACGACTGGTCCCGGAGGCCGAGGAGCTGCTCGGCGGGCCGGTCGACATCCTGGTCAACAACGCGGCGGCCGCGATCTACCAGCCGCTCGCCGACTTCCCGCTCCGACGGCGGCTGGTCACCTTCGAGGCCAACGTGCACGCGCCGCTCGACCTGATGCAGGCCGTGCTGCCGGGCATGCGCGAGGCCGGCCGCGGCTGGATCGTCAACCTCTCCAGCGCCAGCGCCCGGATCTTCGACGGACCTCCCTTCGACCTGGTCGAGCCGGGAACCGACCTCTCCGTCTACGCGGCATCGAAGGCGGCCCTCAACCGGATCACCAACGGTATGGGGGCCGAGATGTACGGCACCGGGGTGCGCGTCAACACGGTGCAGCCACGCGCAGCTGTGCTCAGCGAGGGGGCCGCGATGCTCGTCGGCGAGACCCTCCGCGAAGACCAGGTGGAGAGACTGGAGGACATGGTCGAGGCGGTCGTCGCCCTGTGCGACGCCCCCGAGGACCTGACCGCAAGGATCTGCGTGAGCCTCGACCTGATCGAGGAGCTGGGCCTGCAGGTCCGGGGGCTTGATGCCGAATCCCTCGACGAACAGCCCACAGGAACGGCCAAGGAGAGAGCATGACTGATCCACGACCTGTGCTGGTCGACGCCGCACGCACACCGTTCGGAAAGCGCGATGGCCACATGTCCGGGCTGCACGCGGCCGAGCTGCTCGGCCTCGTGCAGCGCGGGCTGCTCGACCGGGTGGGCGTCGACCCCGAGCTGGTCGAGCAGGTGATCGGTGGCTGCGTCACCCCCGTCGGGGAGCAGTACGGTCACATCACCCGCACCGCCTGGCTGCACGCCGGGCTGCCACCCGAGGCCGGTGCCACCACCATCGACGCCCAGTGCAGCACCGCCCTCCAGGCGACACACCTCTTGGCCGGGCAGATCGCGATGGGTGCGCTCGACGTGGGCGTTTCCTGCGGCGTCGAGCTGATGTCCCGGGTGCCGCTGACTCCGAAGGTCGGCAGCGGGCCGGGCACCCCCCGCCCCGCCGACTGGAGCATCGACACGCCGGACCAGTACACCGCAGCGGACCGGATCGCTGTGCGTCGCGGTCTTGGCCGCAGCGACCTGGATGCTTTCGGCGTCCGATCCCAACAGCGCGCCCGCGCCGCCTGGGACGCCGGCCGGTTCGACGCCCAGGTGATGCCCGTCGACGTGCCCCAAGCCGACGGCACCGTGCAGACGGTCGTCCGCGACCAGGGTCTGCGCGAGACCAGCATGGGGGCGCTGGCCGGCCTGCGCACCACCAAACCCGACGGGCTGCACACCGCCGGGACGTCCTCCCAGGTCTCCGACGGCGCGAGCGCCGCCGTGCTCACCTCCGAGCGCGGAGCCTGCGACCTCGGGCTGACCCCCCGGGCCCGGTTGGTCTCCCAGTGCGTCATCGGCGGCGACCTCGAGTTCATGCTCGATGGCCCGGTCCATGCGGCGCAGAAGCTGCTGGACCGGACGGGTATGAAGATCGGCGACATCGATCTCTTCGAGGTCAACGAGGCATTCGCCGCAGTCCCGCTCTCCTTCGCCCAGGTCCACGGAGTCGACCCGGATCGACTCAACGTCAACGGTGGCGCCATCGCCCTGGGCCACCCGGCCGGCGCAACGGGCATCCGTCTGCTCGCCGGTGCGCTCGAGGAGCTGGAGCGTCGCGACGCGACGGTCGCGATGATCGCGATCTGTGCCTCCGCCTCCACCAGCTGCCTCATCCTGGAACGGATCTGAGCCGTGCCCCTGCCACTCGACGATGACGGGCGAGCCCTGGCCGATGCGGTCGCGGGCCTTGCCCAGCGGCACGCGCCGGTCGCACGGACCCGGGAGCAGCTCCCCGATCTCGCGGGCGGCGCGCTCCCGGACTGTTGGAGCGCGCTGGTCGACAACGGCCTCCATGCGCTCCACCTCAGCGAGGAGCACGGAGGTGACGATGCCGGGCTCGCCGAGCTCGCAGTGGTCGCCGAACAGCTCGGCCGGGCCCTGGTGCCCGGTCCGTGGTTGCCCACGGTCTCGGCGAGCGCAGTCGTGGCCGCACTAGCGACGGCTGAACCCGTCGCGGGACTTCTTCGCTCGTTCGGTGCGGGAGACACCGGTGCCCTGGTCACCACGCCGGGTCTGGCCGCCGTACCGGCCGGCGACGGGTGGACGATCAATGGCACCACCGGCCCGGTGCTGGGGATCCCCGGCGCCGACCACGTCGTCGTGCGCGCACACCACGACCGGGAACCGCTCTGGTTCGTCCTTCCCGGAGCAGCCCTCGCCGCCCCGGGTGTGGCCGGCGGCACCGCGGTGGTCGCAGCGACCGACCCGGTCGACCAGACCCGACCGCTGGCCCGACTCGTGCTGGAGCGCTACGTCGTCGAGCCCGAGCAGGTGCTCCCGACGCCGCCGGCAGAGTACGTAGACCTGGTCACCGCCACCCTGTTCGGGGCGGAGTCCGCAGGAATCGCCTCGTGGGCCCTGGACACGACCGTGGAGCACATCCGGTCCCGGGTCCAGTTCGACCGTCCGGTCGGCAGCTTCCAGGCGGTCCAGCACCGAGCCGCGATGATGCTGGTGCACACCGAGATCGCCTGCGCCGCTGCCTGGGACGCCGCGCGGGCCCAGACCCACTCCGCCGAGCAGCAACGACTGGCAGCCGCCCAGTCCGTGCTGACCGCCGTACCCACCGCGCTGGACGTGGTGATCGACTGTGTCGGTCTGCTCGGGGCCATCGGGTTCACCTGGGAGCACGACGCACACCTGTACTGGCGCCGCGGGATCGCGCTCGCCTCGTTGGTCGGCACCGAGGAGCAGGCTGCCGCGCGACTCGGCACCGCAGCGCTGACCGGCCGACGGGACTTCGCGTTCGTCGACGCAGACGAGCTCCCCGAGCTCCGCGCCCAGGTCCGCGGCGTCCTCGACCGGGTCCTCGATCTGCCCGACAGCCAGGATGCTTCCGAAGCCTGGGCGGCGCCGCAGCAGGGCGCCCGCCGACAGGTGCTGGCCGGCGCCGGACTGGTCTCCCCGCACTACCCTCGCCCCTACGGCCTGGGTGCTGGACCGCGGGAACAGGCAGTGATCGCCGAGGAGTTCGCCACCCGCGACCTGACCCAGCCGACCACCGTGATCGGACAGTGGGTGCTGCCCACGATCCTGGTGCACGGCACCGAGGAACAGCAGGACCGTTTCGTGCGACCGACGCTGACCGGCGAGCTCGTCTGGTGCCAGCTCTTCAGTGAGCCGGGCGCCGGCTCCGACCTCGCCGGCCTGGCCACCCGCGCACGCAAGGTCGACGGCGGATGGTCCCTGAAGGGACAGAAGGTCTGGACCTCGATGGCCCATCAGGCCGACTGGGGCGTGTGCCTGGCCCGAACCGACGCGGAGGTCGCCAAGCACAAGGGACTGTCCTACTTCCTGGTCGACATGCGCAGCGCCGGGGTCGACGTACGTCCCCTGCGCCAGGCCACCGGACGGTCCGAGTTCAACGAGGTCTTCCTCGACGACGTCTTCGTGCCCGACGACTGCCTGGTCGCCGGGCCGGGGGAGGGCTGGCGCCTGGCCACCACGACCCTGGCCAACGAACGGCTCAGCATGGGGACGCAGTTGGCGCACGGCTCCTCGGACCGGGTGCGGTCGCTGCTGGTCGACGGCACCCACGGTGGCTCCCGCGAGGAAGCGCTCCGGGCCCTGGGCCGCAACACCGGCCGGGAGATGGCCCTCTCGGCCCTCAACCTGCGCAGCGTCCTGGGACGCCTGGCCGACCTCGACGTCGGGGCCGAGATCAGCGTCCAGAAGGTGTTCAACGCGATCGCACAGCGGGACGGTTCCCGTGCGATCCTCTCGCTCCTGGGACCAGCGGGAGCAACGCTCGAGGGCGGTCACGCCATCGACCACATCGGACTGCCCGCCGTGCTCTTCGGCGGCGGCACCATCGAAATCCAGCTCAACGTCATCGCCCAGCGTGTGCTGGGCCTGCCGCGCTGAGCCGAAACGAGGAGGATCATGAACCCCGAGCTGTCGGAGAAGTCGCAGCATCTGCGCACCGAGCTGCGTGAGTATTTCGCACGCACCATCAACGACGAGGACCGACGCGCCCTGGTCGACCAGACCGAGGGAGGGCCGGTCTTCGACCGGATCCTGCGCCAGATGGGCACGGACGGCTGGCTGGGTCTGGGCCGACCGGAGGAGTACGGCGGACGCGGTGAGGACCCCGAGGCGCTCTTCGTCTTCTACGACGAGGTGCTCCGGGCCGGCGCGCCGATCTCACTGGTGACCCTGAACACCGTGGCACCCGCGTTGATGAAGTACGGCACGCAGCAGCAGAAGGAGTTCTTCCTGCCGCCGATCCTGACCGGTGAGCTGATCTTCGCGATCGGCTACACCGAGCCGGGCGCCGGAACCGACCTGGCCTCGCTTCAGACGCGTGCCCGTGTCGAGGGCGACGAGCTCGTGATCAACGGCAACAAGATCTTCACCAGCGCCGGCATCTTTGCCGACTGGGTCTGGCTGGCGGTCCGCACCGACCCAGACGCACCCCGCCACAAGGGCATCTCGGTGGTGCTGGTGCCCACCGACGCACCAGGCTTCACCGCCACGGAGATCCACACCGTGGGCGGCATCAGCACCTCGACAACGTTCTACGAGGACGTCCGGGTGCCGCTGACCAACGGCGTGGGTGAGCTCAACCAGGGCTGGTCGTTGATCACCGACCAGCTCAACCATGAGCGCGTCGCCCTCGCCGCCCGCGGCGGGATCGCGAACAACCTGTACGACGACGTCCTCGCCTGGACCCGACAGGAGCAGGTCGGCGACGGCACGCTCTACGACGTGCCCTGGGTGCGTAGCACGCTGGCCGAGGTCTACGCGCTGCTCAGCGCCACCGACCTGATCAACCTGAGGCTGGTCTCCGACGTCGCAGCCAACACACTGGGCGGGGGTGACTCAGCCGTCGCCAAGGTCTTCGGGACCGAGGCCGTGGTCACCGCCTACGGCCGGCTCCAGGAGGTGCTCGGAGCGCGCGGCCTGCTGCGTCCGGACAGCCCCGGCGCCGCCCTCCAGGGGCGGGTCGAGACGCTCGCCCGCCGTGCTCAGAACAACACCTTCGGTGGCGGCACCAACGAGGTGATGCGCGAGATCATCGCGGGCAAGGCGCTCGGCATGACCCTCGGCGCCCGGCGCCGGCCCGACACCGACAAGACCAGGAGCTGAATCATGGACTTCGAGATGGACGACGACCGGGTCGCGGTGCGCGACCTCGCCGAGAAGATCTTCACCGACCGCGCGACCGTCGACCGTGTCGTGGACGTCGAGACGAACCACACCGGGTTCGACGGCGAGCTGTGGCAGCTGGTGGCCGACTCCGGCCTGATCGGCATCGCGATCAACGAGGACGACGACGGAGCCGGGCTCGGCGCGCTGGGCATGGTCACCCTGCTGGAGCAACAGGGTCGCCGAGTGGCCCCGCTGCCGCTGTGGTCCGTGATCGCCGGAGCAGCGCTCCCGCTGTCCAAATTCGGTTCGGCCGAGCTCAAGGCCCGCTGGCTGCCCGGCCTCATCGACGGGTCGGCGCCGATCGCTGCCGCTGTCGACGCCGCTCCCGGACAGCTGGTGACCGTCCGTGCCGAGCGCGAGGGGGACTCCCTGGTGCTGCACGGCGAGGTCGCCTCGGTCCCGGGCGCCCCGATCGCTGCGGCGCTGGTTGTGCCCGTCGATGAGTCGGGCAGCCCTCGACTGGTCGTGGTCCCCACCGACGCCGACGGGGTCACCGTGACCCCGCACGCCACCACCGACCGGACCAGCCATGGTGCTGTCCGTCTCGATGGCGTCCGCGTCGCGGCGACCGAGGTCGTCGCCGAGGGTGACGAAGCGCTGGCCTGGACGCTGCGTCGGTTGCGGCTCGCACTGGCTGCCGTGCAGCTGGGAGTGTGCGAGGAAGCGCTGCGGATGACCGCGGCGTACACCTCCGAGCGGGTGCAGTTCGGCCGGCCACTGTCGACCAACCAGGCGGTCGCGGTCCGTGCTGCCGACGCTCACCTGGACACCGAAGCGATCCGGCTCACCGTGCATCGTGCGGCCTGGCTGCTCGACGAGGGGCGCGAGGCAGAGGCCGAGTCGGCCACGCTCGTCGCCAAGTGGTGGGCCTCGCGAGGGGGCCTGCGCGTGGTCCACGCGACCCAGCACCTGCACGGCGGCATGGGCGCCGACGTCGACTACCCCATCCATCGGTACTTCCTGTGGGGACGCCAGCTCGCGTTCACCATGGGCACCGCAGACGCGCTCGCTGCCGAGCTCGGGGAGGAGCTTCCCGGGGCGCCCGCCATCGGAGCTCCTGCGTGAGGATTGACCACGAGAACCCCGCGGTGCGCGTCCGGCGTGCACCGCGGGGCCTCCCGGCGGTCGACGATTTCGAGGTGGCCGACGTGGGGGTCGTCCCGCCCCGGGACGGGGAGGTCCTGTTCCGGGGCCTGTACCTGGCGATCGACCCCAGCGCTCGACGCAGGCTCCCCGCACCGGCGCACGCCCCGGACCACGGTCCCCTGGGGGATCGGGCCTCAGTGGGTGACGTCGTGGTGGCCGGGGTCAGCCCCGCCACCTGTGGACTGGACGGCGCGGTGGTCGGTGAGGTGGTTGAGTCACGCGATCCGGGCTTCGCCGTCGGCGACCTGGTCCGCGGCGGCAACGCCTGGCAGATGTTTCACACCGTTCCCGGGCGGCTGCTCGACCTGCTCGAGCCCGGGACCTCACTCTCCAGTGAGCTGGGCATCCTGGGGCGTCCGGGGCTGGTCGGCCACGTCGGGATGCGCCTGATCGGGCGGGTCCGCGCCGGCGAGACTGTCGTGGTCTCCGCCGCCGGTGGCGGGGTGGGCACGGTGGCCGGGCAGATCGCCCGCCTCGCGGGGGCACGGGTCGTCGGGATCGCCAGTGGCGAGAAGGCCATCCATGTGGTGTCCGATTTGGGCTACGACGCCTGCGTGGATCGTGCCACCGAGGAGGTGGGTGCGGCTCTGGACCGGCTCTGCCCCGATGGCGTCGACGTGTACTTCGACAACGTGGGTGGTGCCGTCTCCCGAGCCGTCTTCGACCGGATGCGTTCCTTCGGGCGAGTGGTCGTGTGTGGGATGGCTGCGGAGTACAACGCCCCCGAGGACGACACCGGGCCACCGTGGCGACCTGTGCTGCGCAAGCGTCTGCGGATCGAGGGGTTCGTGGTCCAGGACCACTACGCCGACTACCCGGACTACCGACGCTGGATGGTCGAGCAGCTCGACGCCGGCCTGGTCCGGCACCGCGAGGATCTGCTCATCGGTATCGAGCACGCCCCCACGGCCCTGGCCAACGTCCTCTCCGGACGCAGCCGCGGTCGACAACTCGTCCAACTCTGACCCACGACTCTGACCCCCACACTTTGAAGAACAGGTGAAACCCATGACCGAGCAGAACCATCTGGCCATCGTCACCGGCGCCAGCCGGGGCATCGGCCGCGCCATCGCCCGCCGGATCGCCTCCGCGGGCATTCCCGTCGCCGCGGTGTCGCGGACCCTGCGTCCCGGCGACGGCTCCCTGGCCGGCTCCCTGGAGGAGACCGTCCAGATGATCCGCCAGGACGGCGGAGCCGCGGAAGCGTTCGTCGTCGACCTGGGCGACCCGGAGCTGGACCGCGCCGCGCTGGTCTCGCGGATCGAGGAGAGCCTGGGCGGCACCGTGGACATCCTGGTCAACAACGTCGCCGCCGCTCGCCGGTACGACGTCCCGTTCGCTGAGATGAACCGTGACTGGTTCATGGACTCGGTGGAGACGAACATCTGGAACACTTGGGACCTGATGAACGCGGTCATCCCCGGTATGCGGCGCCGAGGCGCTGGCTGGGTCGTGAACCTCTCGTCCCGCCAGGCCGGCCCCAGGGTGGGTCCTCCCTTCGCATACCACCCACTGGCCGGATCGGTGCTCTACGGCGGCACCAAGGCAATGCTGGACCGGTTGACCACCGGGGCGGCGATGGAGCTCCACCCCGACGGGATCGCGGTGAACTGCCTGGCGCCGAACCGTGGAGTCGCCACCGAGCACGCGTCGGCCCTCGTTCCCGGCTGGCCCTCGGAGCCGGAGGAGACGATGGCTGAGGCCGCGCTCCTGCTCTGCACCGGGGATCCCGCGGAGGTGACCGGGCGGGTCGCCTACAGCCTGCCCTTGCTGCACGAGTTCGGTCGCCGCGTCCACACGCTCGACGGGCGGGAGCTGGTCGACGGCTGGCAGCCGGAGGAGATGGACCCGGCCGGGTTCCTCACCGACTACCTGTCCTGGGCACCGCCGCCGCCGCCCGCGGGAGCCACCGCCCGCGCGGCCACGTTCGCTCCGGCTGCGGCTGACAACGTGCCGGCCGACGCTGCCGGATCCCACTGATCCGGGGCCCGGGATGCCGATCGACGTCGAACAGGCACTGGCCGCCGACCCCACGCGCCGGGAGCTCACCTGGACCGTCCGGGACGTGGTGCTCTACCACCTCTCCCTGGGCGCCGGGCGCCGCGGGGACCCGGAGCTGCGGC
>JAKDNC010000065.1 GCA_030452025.1 Nocardioides sp.
ACCGGCCCCGGGGCGGCCGACTACAGCCGCTCGCGCAGCCATGCGAAGTCGGCGAGGTGTTCCTGGGCACCCCCGGGCGTCTCGCAGACGACGGGGGCCTTGGCATCGCGGATCACCGAGGCCAGCAGGTCGGCCTCGATGTGTCCCTGGCCGAAGTTCGTGTGCCGGTCGGCCCCGGAGTCGAAGGCGTCGCGGCTGTCGTTGGCGTGGACCAGGTCGATCCGTCCGGTGATGGCGAGTACGTCGTCCACGACGGTCTCCAGCGAGTTTCCGCCCGCGTGCGCGTGGCAGGTGTCCAGGCAGAATCCGACATTCTCGGCACCGTCGGCCTGCGCAATCGCGTCCCAGACGCCCTTGATCCGCTCGAGGTAGCGAGTCATCGCGTTGTCGCCGCCGGCGGTGTTCTCGATCAGCAGCGGGATCTTGATGTCGGTGGCTGCGATCGCCTTGCGCCAGTTGTCGAATCCGATGGCAGAGTCCTCGTCGTCCTTGAGGTGGCCTCCGTGCACGATCAGGCCCTTGGCGCCGATCGAGGCTGCGGCGTCCATGTGGGACTGGATCAGCTTGCGGCTGGGGATCCGGAGCCGGTTGTTCGTGGTGGCGACGTTGATCAGGTAGGGCGCGTGGACGTAGAGGTCGACCCCGGCTTCCTCGGCGTCGGACTTGAGGCCCTCGGCGCCGCCGGCGTACTCGATCACGGGGCCCTTGTAGGACTGCGGGTTGCCGAGGAAGAACTGGACCACCGAGGTGTCGCGGGCCTTCGCCTCCGCGATCGGGTCGGTCTGGTCCACGTGAGCGCCGATGGAGATCATGGCCCCCATCGTAGGCCGCGCGGCGGGGGCCGCCGGCGCGGGACGTGAGCGGGATGAATCCACGGCGCACGCACGTTCTCCGAGAGTGAAACTCTCCCTCCTCGACCGTTCCCGGACCCGCGCCGGCGAGACCGACGGGGCCGCGCTGCGGCACTCGGTGGACCGGGCCGTGGCTGCCGAGGCGGCCGGCTACCACCGATTCTGGGTGGCCGAGCACCATGCCGTGCCCGGCATCGCGTCGGGGGCACCCGGCGTACTCCTCGCAGCTGTCGGCGCGGCCACCTCGACGATCCGGCTCGGCTCCGGCGGCGTGATGCTGCCGCACCACCAGCCGCTGGTGGTCGCCGAGCAGTTCCTGATGCTCGAGGCGTTGTACGCCGGCCGGGTCGACGTCGGTCTGGGCCGTTCGCCGGCGTTCACCGCCCCGGTCCGTGCTGCGATGCGCGAGGACAGTGTCGACTCTTTGGGTGGCGTCTCGTTAGGGGCCGACTCGTTCGAGGCCGACCTCGCCGAGCTCCGTTCCTACTTCGACGGGACGGCCGCGGTCACCGCGCGCCCCGCCGCGGACACCTCACGTGAGCCGATCCCGATGTTCGTCCTGGCCACCGGCAAGGGAATCGAGGTTGCGGCCCGTGGTGGTTTTCCGGTGGTGCTCGGCGGCCCGGTCCTGGACCGCCCCGGGCTCGCGGATCTCCTCTCCGCCTATCGCCGTGACTTCCGGCCGCACGCGGCCGCCATGGACGCGCCCCGGGTCACGGTCTCCCTCGACGTCACGATCGCCGGGACCGATGCCGAGGCACGCGAGCTCGCCCTACCGGAGGCGTGGGCGATGGCCCGGGCGCGACAGAGCGGATCGTTCCCTGCGCTGGAGTCGATCGCCGCGATCCGCGACCGGCACTGGTCCCGGCAGGTCACCGAGCGGGTCGAGCGGTCCCTCGACCGGGCCGTCGCCGGGACCGCAGGGACGGTACGCCGCCGGCTCGAGGAGATCGCCGAACGCACCGGGGCCGAGGAACTGCTCGCCTCGACGTCCACTTTCGACCGCGAGGCGCTCCTGGCCTCGGACCGGGAGCTGGCCCGGCTGCTGTCGTGAGTGCCAGTCTCAAAACGAGATGGCCGAGCCGGCACCGGGGTGCTTTGCTTGGCCGATGATCTTCATCACCGCCAAATTCCGGGTCCACCCTGAACACTCCGACAGCTGGCCCGGCCTTGCCAGGGAGTTCACCGAGGCAACCCGGGCCGAGGAAGGTTGTCTGTGGTTCGATTGGTCGCGGAGCGTGGATGACCCCGACGAGTATGTCCTGGTCGAGGCCTTCCGTGATGCCGATGCGGGTGGCGTGCACGTGAGTTCGCCGCACTTCAACACCGCCCGGCGGACGTTGCCGGCCTACTTGGTCGAGACCCCGCGCGTCGTCAACGTCGAGGCGCCCGGCACCGACTGGTCTCAGCTCGGTGAGTTCGCGGTGGGGTGAGCCTTCAGTCCACGATGCCGAAGTCGCGGATCTTGCGATAGATCGTCGCCCGGGACATTCCCAGAGACTGGGACGCGGCCACCTTGTCGCCTTCGTGGTCCGCCAACGCGAGGATGATCGCGTCACGCTCGAGTGCCTCGAGGCGCGACAGGCTGCGGCGCGTGGTGGATCGACACTCCGGCGGCAGGCCGGACACGTCCACCACCCCGGAGCGCCGGGTGCGCACCACCGACGCCAGCACCCTGGCCAGATGGGTGACGTTGTTGGGCCAGGGCAGCCGCATGAGCTGGTTGATCGCTGACTTGGACAGGATCAACTCGGGTGCACCTGCCCGGTTGAGCAGGAATCGAACCAACGCAGGCAGGTCGTCGAGGTGGTGGCGCAGGGGTGGAACGACGACCGTCCGAGGGAAGAAGTGCAACAGGTGCAACCCGGCCTCGTCGTCGGTCTCGGGCTCCCGGGTGGTCAGGGCGACCCACGGGTCCTGCGCGATCACAGCATTTTGGACGTCCTGGAGCAGCATGGTGAGCCCGTCGAGCTGCTCGGGGCCCAGTGAGTGCACTCGACAGATGGCCAGGTCGGACCCCGCCACCAACTCGGCGCCGGCACGCTCGACGAGGTCCGCGCCCTCGACCTCCGCATCAAAGACGGCGAGGGCCCGTTGTCTTCCGTCGTGGCGGTGCGCGGCGCGGAGAAGGGTCAGTTTGCCCACACCGGTCTCACCCTGAAGCACGACCCACTCGGTCCTGGCGACGGTTTCGCACACCTCCCGCACGACGTGTTGCCACGTGGCGCTGGTGCCTGCGATCCCCTTCAGGACCGGGGCTCGTGGGGCGGACGAGGACCGGGGTGCCTGATTCCCCTTGATCTGGATGATCCCACCGGCGAGAGTGTTGCCCACGAACGTCGGCTGGTAGGACAGGCGCGCGGTGATGCCGCTGGGCAGATCGGCCAGCAGCGTGCCCGGGCGCATCTGCCCCACGGAGTCCCTGGTCTGGTCCAGCAGGGACGCTTGATCGTTGGCATCGAAGTGCTGCTGGGCCAGGGCGTTCATCATGAAGATCTGGTTGCCGACCGCGATCACCGGGCCGCCGGAGTGCCTGCAGGCGGCGTAGTAGCCCCCGAGCAGTGCGGCGTCGAGTTCGTTGGCCCCTTCCAGGATCCGTTCCTTGATGCGGATGGCTGCCAGCTTGGCGAAGGAAAGCAGCAGTGCGTTCGTGTGCTCCGCCTTGGTGGTGATGTCGATGACGCCGAGTAGCGCCCCGGTGACCGGGTGCGTGATCAACGCTCCCGCGCAGGAGAAGCGTCGGAGGTTCCCGGTGAAGTGCTCACTCCCGTTGACGAGCATCGGGGCACCGACCTCCAGGGCGGTGCCGATACCGTTCGTGCCGACCTCGTCCTCCGCGTAGCTGAATCCCGGCGCGAGGTGCACCGCATCGAGAGCGGCCAGCAGGCTCCCGTCGCCGCCACCGCGCTGGAGCACCACGCCGTGGGCGTCGGTGAGGATCAGACAGACCGGCTCTCCGACGAGCTGGTCGGAGAGCGACTCGAGCACCGGTCTCGCTGCACGAAGCAGCACCGACTCGTCGCTGGTCCTCTCGACGAACGCCGGCTTTGGATGGTCCACGTCGACGAGGGAGGCAAGGGACCGCTCCCACGAGACCCGAATGGACTGGGGCATCTCGTTCATTGATCAACACAGTAGCCCCGCAACGTGTGATCCACGTCTCACATTGAGACACCGGCGCCTCCCGGACCCCGGTTTCATGAGTGACCTCACCCCCGACCAAGGAGGCTGAAATTGAGCAGACAGAGTCTCACCAAAGCCCACGCAAAGATCAGTGAGCTCACCTGGGAGCCGACCTTTGCCACTCCGGCAACCCGCTTCGGCACCGACTACACCTTTGAGAAGGCCCCGAAGAAGGACCCCCTCAAGCAGATCATGCGCTCCTACTTCCCCATGGAGGAGGAGAAGGACAACCGGGTGTACGGCGCCATGGACGGCGCGATCCGCGGGAACATGTTCCGCCAGGTCCAGCAGCGCTGGATGGAGTGGCAGAAGTTGTTCCTCTCGATCATCCCGTTCCCCGAAATCTCCGCAGCCCGCGCGATGCCGATGGCCATCGACGCGGTCCCCAACCCGGAGATCCACAACGGCCTCGCGGTCCAGATGATCGACGAGGTCCGACACTCGACGATCCAGATGAACCTCAAGAAGCTCTACATGAACAACTACATCGACCCGGCCGGGTTCGACATGAGCTCGAAGGCATTCGCCAACAACTACGCCGGCACCATCGGCCGTCAGTTCGGTGAGGGGTTCATCACCGGTGACGCGATCACCGCAGCCAACATCTACCTGACGGTCGTGGCGGAAACGGCGTTCACCAACACGCTCTTCGTCGCGATGCCCGACGAGGCAGCCGCCAACGGCGACTACCTACTGCCCACGGTCTTCCACTCGGTGCAGTCCGATGAGTCCCGGCACATCTCCAACGGCTACTCCATCCTCCTGATGGCGCTGGCCGACGAGCGCAACCGGCCGTTGCTCGAGCGGGACATGCGCTATGCCTGGTGGAACAACCACTGTGTGGTGGACGCCGCGATCGGGACCTTCATCGAGTACGGCACGAAGGACCGCCGCAAGGACCGTGAGAGCTACGCAGAGATGTGGCAGCGGTGGATCTACGACGACTACTACCGCAGCTACCTGCTGCCCCTGGAGAAGTACGGGCTGACCATCCCGCACGATCTCGTGGAGGAGTCCTGGAACCGCATCACCAACAAGTTCTACGTGCACGAGGTGGCGCGATTCTTCGCGACGGGCTGGCCAGTCAACTACTGGCGGATCGACGCGATGACCGACACGGACTTCGAGTGGTTCGAGGAGAAGTACCCCGGGTGGTACTCGCGGTTCGGCAAGTGGTGGGAAAACTACAACCGGCTGGCCTACCCGGGCCGGAACAAGCCGATCGCGTTCGAGGACGTGGGTTACACCTACCCGCACCGGTGCTGGACGTGCATGGTTCCGTGCCTCATCCACGAGGACATGGTCACCGACAAGGTCGATGACCAGTGGCGCACCTACTGTTCGGAGACGTGCCACTGGACCGATGCAGTCGCGTTCCGCAGCGAGTACGAGGGCAAGGCGACCCCCAACATGGGCCGGCTCACTGGTTTCCGTGAGTGGGAGACGCTGCATCACGAGAAGGACCTCGCGGACATCATCTCTGACCTTGGTTATGTCAGGGACGACGGCAAGACCCTCATCCCGCAACCGCACCTGGACCTGGACGACCCGAAGAAGATGTGGACGCTCGACGACGTCCGTGGCATCCAGTTCGCCAGCCCCAACATCACGTTGAACGCGATGTCGGACAAGGAGCGTGAGGCTCACCTGGCTGAGTACGCGGCGAACGGCACCCACGCCGTCGCCTGACACACCGTCGATCCGGTGGCGCCACCCCAGATGGCGTGGCGCCACCGGGTTCTCTCGATTCATCCAGATCGCTCGACCCTCGACGAAGGACATTCCGTGGTCGCTAAGCACGTCATCAATTTTGAGCCGGTTGACATTGAGATGGAGGTTGACGAAGACGAGGTCATCCTCGACGCAGCCTTTCGGCAAGGGATTCACCTGATGCACGGCTGCCGCGAGGGCCAGTGCTCGGCGTGCAAGTCCTATGTCTTGGACGGCGAGATCCAGATGGATCGCTACTCGACGTTCGCGTGCAATGACGCTGAGGCCGATGAGGGCTACGTGTTGCTGTGCCGGTCTCACGCCTACAGCGATTGCACCATCGAGCTGCTCAACTTCGACGAGGATGAGCTGCTCGGCGGGATCCCCATCCAAGACGTGATGACGCGGATCGCGGCGATCGAACCAATGACTCGCGACATCGTCTCGTTGCGTCTCGCCGCAACCGAACCAGCTACGTATGACTTCAAGCCGGGGCAGTACGCCGACCTGACCATCCCCGGCACTGACGAGAGTCGCTCGTTCTCGATGGCGACGACGCAGTCGACGCCGGGCCAGGTCGAATTCCTGATCAAGAAATACCCGGGCGGGAGATTCTCCGCCCTCCTTGACGGTGACTTGTCGGTGGGTGACGAGATCAAGATGACCGGCCCCTACGGCTCGTTCACCCTCAAGGAGGGGCACGTGCTCCCGGTCGTGTGCATCGGCGGCGGGGCGGGAATGGCGCCCATCTTGTCCCTGCTCCGGCACCTCAACGAGACCGAGAGCACCAGGCCGGTGCGCTTCTACTACGGCGCGCGTACTGCCGATGACCTGTTCTACGTGGAGCAGATCATGGCTCTGGGCCAGGGCCTGAGGGATTTCGAGTTCGTGGTGTGTCTTTCCGAGACCATGCCGGAGGACCCCTCGGCGTATCCGTTCGCGGCCGAGGCCGGCAACGTCACCGACGTGGTGGCGCGGCGCGAGGAGGCGCTGAACAAGGCCGAGGTCTACCTGTGCGGTCCGCCGCCGATGGTGGACGCGGCAATGGAGTTCCTCGAGGTGCACGGGGTGCCGCAGGACCAGGTCTTCCACGATTCGTTCACCAGCCCCGTCACAGGGGACTGAGCACAACCATCTCATCCATCCATGCGGACCACACCAGGGAGTTGACAGACATGGCGGACATCACCAACCAGAAGGAACGCAGTTTCCCGAAGATCGAGTTCACCGACTCGGAGGCCGGAGCGCTGACGTTCCCCAGCTCGAAGAGCCGCAGCTACAACTACTTCGAGCCGGCCAAGAAGCGGGCGACCATGTACGAGGACGTGACCGTCGACGTGCAGCCCGACCCTGATCGGTACCTGACCCAGGGCTGGATCTACGGGTTCGGTGACGGGCCCGGGGGCTATCCGGAGGAATGGACCACGGCGAAGTCGTCGAACTGGCACGCCTTCCGAGACCCCAACGAGGAGTGGGAGCAGTCGATCTACCGCAACAACACTGCGGTGGTGCGTCAGGTCGAGTTGTGCTTGAAGAACGCCAAGCGGGCCCGGGTCTACGAGTCGTGGAACAGGCCGTGGCTGAAGTTCATCGAGCGCAACGTGGGTGCGTGGATGCACGTCGAGAACGGTCTTGCGCTCCACGTCTTCGCCTCCATCCAACGCTCGGGTCCGGTCAACCAGATCAACACCGCGGTGGCGGTCAACTCAGCGCACAAGATGCGTTTCGCCCAAGACCTCGCACTGTTCAACCTGGACCTGTCGGAGGCGGATGTGCCGTTCGAGGGGTCGGCGCACCGCGAGGTGTGGCACGAAGCCCCGGAGTGGCAGCCGACCCGTGAGGTCGTCGAGCAGCTGACCGCCGTCGGTGACTGGTGCGAGCTGTTGTTCGCCACCAACATCGTCTTCGAACAACTGGTCGGATCTCTGTTCCGCTCCGAGCTGGTCATGCAGGTCGCGGCCCGCAACAGCGACTACATCACCCCGACGATCGTGGGCACGGGTGAGCACGACTACGACCGGGACCTGGGATACACACGCGCGCTGTTCCAGATGCTGACCCAGGACGAGGAGCACGGCGAGGCGAACAAGGAGCTCTTCGGCACCTGGCTCGCGAAGTGGGTACCCAGATGCGAGAAGGCGACCCACACGCTCCAGCCGATCTGGTCGCAGGCCGCCGACAAGCCGGTCACTTTCGCAGACAGCAAGCAGAGCGCGAACGCGAAGTTCGTTTCAGTACTCGAGGACCTTGGCCTCGACATCCCGAAGGAGTTGGACCAGTGAAGATGGAATTCGGATCAGACACGGAGATTTCCAACATGTGTGGCGTCACCTTGATGAACACCTCGACCGGCCGCGTCGTCGCCGAAGTGATGGGCGAGAGGGACGGGGTCGAGCTGACGGAATACCCCTCCATGATCCGGGTCGATGGCGCGCGGCTTCTGGAGTTCGACTACGACGAGCTCACCGAGGCCCTGGGCACGGACTTCGACACCTCGGTCTTCGAGGAGATCAGCTCCACCCACTACGGGCGGATGGTTCACCTGGACGACAAGACGATGCTGTTCGCCAGCCCCGAGGACGCGGCCGAGTACATCGGCTTCGACCTGACGGCATCCAGCTGACCCCTCCGCACCACTCGTCCCGTCCGGTGGCCTCGGCCTGTGGCCCCGGGCGGGACCTTCAAACAGGCGAAAACAGACCGATCCAAAGAGAATTGAGGCAGGCATGTACAGCAAGGATGGCGAGAACTACTACATCGTGGACAGCCACGTGCACCTGTGGGATGGCCGCAAGGAGAATCAGAAGAGCATCCACGGTCAGCAGTTCATTGACTGCTTTTACGACTACCACGCAAATCTCAGCCCCGACTCCGAGACCTGGAAGTTCGAAGACTTCGACTACTACGGCGGCAAGCGGTTGATGAAGGACCTGTTCGAGGACGGGTACGTCGACCACGCCATCTTCAACTCCCAGATGATGATGGAGTTCTACCACGATGGCTTCTCGCGTGTGGAGGAGAGTTGGGACCTGGTCCAGAAGAACCCGGACAAGTTCACCTACAACCACTCCTTCGACCCGCGCAACGGCGAAGCGGGCCTGAGGCAGCTCGAGAGGGACGCCGAACGGTTCGGGCTCAAGGGTGTCAAGCTGTACACGGCCGAGTGGAACGGCGAGTCCCGCGGCTACAAGCTAAGCGACCCGTGGTGTCGCACCTACCTGGAGAAATGTCTCGAGCTGGGAATCAAGCACGTCCACGTGCACAAGGGGCCGACGCTCAAGCCGCTGGACAAGGACGCGTTCAACGTTGATGACGTCGACGCCGTGGCCTCGGACTACCTGGATCTCGACTTCATCGTCGAGCACTGCGGGCTGCCGAGGTTGGAGGACTTCTGCTGGATCGCCACCCAGGAGTCCAACGTGTACGCGGGCCTCTCGGTCGTGATGCCCTTCATCCACACCCGGCCGGCGTACTTCGCCAAGTTGATGGGTGAGCTGCTCTACTGGGTGGGCGAGGACAAGATGTTCTTCTCCAGCGACTACGCGCTGTGGACCCCCAAATGGCTGATCGAGAGCTTCGTGGATTTCCAGATCCCCGAAGAGCTCACCGACTACGCGCCGATCACCACGGACCAGAAGAAGAAGATCCTCGGTCTGAATGCGGCGGCCATGTATGACCTGGAGGTGCCGGAGCAGTACCGGATTCCGACGACTGCCGGTAACGCGGAGACGGAGGTCGCCCCGGGAGCGAAGGCGGCTGCAGCGTCATGACGGTCGAGACCACCTCGCTCGAGACCGAGGTGCTGTCGGCCCTGGACACGGTCCTCGATCCGGAGCTCGACGAGCCGATCACGGAGCTGGGCTTCGTCCGGTCGGTCCACATCGACGACAGTGGCGTGAGCGTGCATCTTCGCCTGCCCACGTCGTTCTGCTCGCCGAACTTCGCCTACCTGATGGCCTCCGACTCCGTGGACGCCCTCCGCAGGGTGGAGGGCATCGGCCAGGTCCGGGTCATGCTCGATGATCACCACGACTCCGACAAGATCAACGCCGGTCTGGCGGCTGACGCTGGTTACAGGCAGACCTTCGGCGACGAAGCCGAGGAAGGCCTGGACGAGCTCCGGCTGGTCTTCCAGCGCAAGGCGCACATGGCCGCGATGGAGCGGTCGGTCGAAGACCGGCTGAAGAACTCCGGCCTCGAGGTCTCCGACGTCTACCGGCTGCGGCTGCGCAACCTCCCGTCCGGACGGATGAAGGACGCACTTCTGCGGCGCCGTGTGGCGATCGGCCTGGGCATCGCACCCGACGACCAGGTCTTCGTCGACCAGCACGGCACCCCGGTGCCGACGGAGGAGATTCCACTGAAGTTGCGGTTCGCGAAGTCCGTCAGGATCTCGATCGAGGGCAACTCGCACTTCTGTCGGGGGATGCTCGCGACCCGCTACGAGGACGAGGAAGACCTCTCCACCCGCATCACCAACAGCAGGCTCACA
Source organism: Nocardioides sp. (assembly GCA_030452025.1). GTDB lineage: Bacteria > Actinomycetota > Actinomycetes > Propionibacteriales > Nocardioidaceae > Nocardioides. Next base: position 10,237 of record JAKDNC010000065.1, read on the forward strand.
GACAGGAGTGCGTCATGAAGGCAGTCCAGGTTGTCGGCTACCACACCAAGATGCAGTTGACCGATGTTCCCGAGCCCGAGGTGAGAGGACCCCTCGACGTGGTCGTCAGGATCGGCGGCGCCGGGGTGTGCCGGACCGACCTCCATGTGCTGGAGGGCCAGTGGGAGGCCAAGTCGGGCGTCGATCTGCCCTACACGATCGGCCACGAGAACGCTGGCTGGGTGCATGCGGTCGGCGACGCGGTGACCAACGTGCAGGTCGACGACAAGGTGATCCTGCACCCGCTGATGACCTGCGGATTGTGCCGAGCATGCCGGTTCGGCGACGACGTGCACTGCGAGAACAGCCAGTTCCCTGGGATCGACACCGACGGAGGTTACGCCGAATACCTGCTCACCAACGCGCGCAGCGTCGTCAAGATCGACGACTCGCTGGAGCCCGCGGAAGTGGCAGCGCTCGCTGACGCCGGCCTGACCGCCTACCACGCAGTGGCGAAGGCGGCCAGGGCCACCCGGCCCGGCGATGTGTGCGTCATGACCGGCGCCGGAGGCCTGGGCCACATCGGGATCCAGGTGATGAAGGCGATCTCCGCAGCGAAGCTCGTGGTTCTGGACCGCAACCAGGCCGCTCTGGACCTGGCGCTGAAGATCGGTGCCGATGTCGGGGTCCTCGCTGACGGTGAC
>JAKDNC010000746.1 GCA_030452025.1 Nocardioides sp.
TCCCACCATCAGGGCATCCCTTCGGTCGCCACCCATTCATCCACGTGGGGTCGCACTCTTCCACCCGCGAGGCCGGCCGCGCCTTCAGGCATGCTGCAGCAGCGACTCCACGTCGCTCCTGTCGAGGTCATCCAGGGCCTTCGGCCGTCGCCGCACCGCGCGAGGGAGGTGCACGTCGACCGGCACGGCTGACGGTCAGTAGGCGTTGACCAGCGTGGGTCGCCCTTCGACCACGCGCAGGTCGACCGCCTCACCATCGATGGTCACCGTCCCGACGACCGGGCGCCAAGGACCGCCGTCGACGCGGAACCGCGCGGAGTAGGTCGTGTCCACGCTCGGGCCAACGGTCACATGCGCATTCTCATACGCATGCGTCACGTAGTCGCTCATCGGGCGCCCGCGCTCGAAGCCCACCCCAGGATCAGCAGTCGTCTGCGACGTACTGTCCCCGTGATTCCACGTGAACGACGACGGAGTGACCTCCAGGTCGACCTGCTGCCCCAGGAGCGTCACGGACCTCATGAACTCATCCGACTCCGTGTGGAAGATCGTGTCGAAGTTGACCAGCGTCTTGCCGCCGGGCGGCTGCACGATCAACTTGGCAGCGGGCACCTCGACCCGGCGCAGGGCACGCAGCACCATCACGTTGGTGATCTGCGGCTGCGCCTCCTGAGCCTCATGGTGGCCAAAGCACTGGACACCACGCGACTCTTCGCTCTGTGAACCCAGCGGAGTGAAGTAGACGGCATAAGCAGATTCGCCGTCGGGACACTTGAGCGTCTCCACACAACGATCGTCACTTCCCAAGGCACAAGCTGGCGTATATCGCCATTCGCCTGTGGGCGACGGCATCGAGGCCTTCCGAGTGCCGTCGCCGCGGTCGTCCATCTGGATCGACTTCTTCTTGTCACGTCCATCCACTTGGAATGAGCCACCATCCGAGCCCGCGGATGCATCCACGTCCGCATCGGCGTCAGGAGGGCTGCCCGGGTCCGCCCAGACGGCCGAGGTTGATCCCACGCTCATGAACCACCCGAGGAGTAGGAGTACGAGTGGAGAAACCACGAACAGCTTCATCAAAGAAACTCCCACATGCCGACTCGCCACTCACCTTGGTCATCCAGCGAAACAACGAACTGGTATCGGTTCGATCCGGCACCATGGATCTCCCGCTTGCCGTTCTTGAACGTGATCACTTGCCTGGCGTTCTTGATGGTGAAGTCAACCTGAAACAGCCGTTGTTCTTCTGCGCGGAGAGGAGTCACTTCGGCGTTCTGCACCGCAGTCCCCCCTCCAGAAACGGTCTGGATGCGAGGAAACTCTTTAACGAGGCCGTCGATGCCGCCCGTGCAGGCGGCGCAAGTGGGATAGGCGAGCCGCCGCAATTTGCGAGCCTCCCCAGTAACTTGGGCGTAGTCGACCATCGCCCAGTAGTACGTCACGAACGCCTTCGCCCCAGCTTTGTCCTCGTTGGCCATCGCGTCCGGCACGTCCGGCTCGGTCGGCTCGGTCGGCTCGGTTGGCTCATCACTGGGCGGCTCGCTCGCCGTTGGGCTCACAGAGGCGGAGGTGCGGTCATCGCCAGAGCCCCCCTCTGCTGGATCGTCAGAGCAACCCGCTGCGAACAACAGCGACCCACACAGCGCAGCAACCCACAAGCGAGTTGTTCGGCCCGTCGTACCCATCGATCAACCTTCCCGAGAAGAGCGCCACGAAGTCGACGCCACTCGGCACACTAGGCAAATTCGTCATCTGCTGGAAGCCCTAGAGCTGCAGCCTGTGGACAACGCCGGGACGTACAGCGTTGCCGGCTGGTCGGCGTCTTCCGCGAGCATCACACCAGCCGGTCGAAGTAGCTGTCTCCCACCACGAATGGCGAGAGTTGTCACTTCGTCAACAGCGACTCGACGTCGCTCCGGTCGGGAGCATCGAGGATCTTGGGATGTTGACGTACTGCGCGGAGCAGGTCGACGATCAACCTGGGGTCGGAGTCGAACAGTCCCGAGA
>JAKDNC010000747.1 GCA_030452025.1 Nocardioides sp.
CGTCGTACGCCGGCCAGGCTGAGCTCGGCGACCTTGCCGAACCAGTCGGTCGACGGGCCGAGCAGGATTCGGCTGGTCTGGGTGCGACGCAACGCGAATCCGGCCAGGTGCTCCCACGTGTAGCCGATCCCACCGAGGGTGTTGACCAGGTCCTTCACGACACCGAACCCGGCGTCGACCGCGACGGCACCGCACACCGCTGCCGCGAGCGCTGCCTCGCCTTCACTGGCGCCTTCCTCGTCGGCGGCGCGGGCTGCGTCCCAGACACAGGCGCGGGCCTGCTCGGTGCGGACCAGCATCCGCGCGATCCGGTGCTTGACTGCCTGGAACTGACCGATCGGTCGACCGAACTGGTGTCGCTGGCCGGCGTAGGCGGTCGCGGTGTCGGTGGACCAGTCGGCGATCCCGGTCGCCTCGGCCCCGAGCAGCACGGCGGCCAGGTCGTACGGGTGAGCGTGGTCGAGGGACAGGACCGCGTCCGCGGCCACCGGCACCTCGTCCAGCTCCGCCACGGCCAACCGACGGGTGAGGTCGTGGCTGGGTGGATGCTGGATCGTCATCGCCCCGCGCCGGACGATGACCCATTGGAGGTCGTCCCCGACCTGGACCGGCAGCACGAAGAGATCGGCCAGCTGCCCGCCCGACACCGGGGCGGTGGTGCCGGAGACGATCAGGCCCTGTGCGGACACGACGGCGCTGAGGTCCCCACCCAGCGCAACCGCACCGACGGTCGTGCCGTCGGCGAGACCGGGCAGGTGGAGGTGGTGGGAGGCTGCGTGCAGCACCGCTGAGGCCAGCACCGTGGGGAGGAAAGGGCCCGGCGCCAGGCAGCGTCCGAGCTCCTCCAGGACCACGCAGAGCTCGAGGTGGCCATACCCTGCGCCACCCGCACTCTCGGGCAGGTGCAGACCCAGAAGCCCCTGGTCCGCGGCGGTGGGCCACCAGGCGGGCAGCTGCTCGTCCTTGGCCTCGACCGCTGCCCGCACCGACTCCTCGGTGATGTGTCGGGTGGCGAGTGCGCGGACGGAGTCGCGGAGGTCGATGTGGTCGGCGTCGAGTCCGATGGTGCCGTTGGACATGGTCAGATCCGTTCGATGATGGTGGCGGTCGCGTGGGCTCCCCCGGCGCACATGGTGACCAGCGCCGTGGACTTGTCGCTGCGCTCGAGCTCGTCCACGGCCTGGGTGATCAACCGGGCTCCCGTCGATCCGACGGCGTGGCCGAGCGCGATCGCGCCACCGTTGACGTTGACGTTGTCCATGTCCGCGTCGTGCGTCCTGGCCCAGGAGAGCACGACGGAGGCGAAGGCTTCGTTGATCTCGACGAGGTCGACGTCCCCGAGGTTCATCGCCGCCCTCTCCAGGACGAGCGACGTCGCGGCGATCGGTCCGTCGAGGTGATAGTAGGGGTCGGACCCGATCATGCCCGAGGCGACGATCCGGGCCCTCGGGGTGTAGCCCTCCGCCAGGGCGCGCTCCCGGCTCATCAGGAGCACGGCGGCCGCGCCGTCGCTGATCTGGGATGAGTTCCCCGCGGTGTGGATGCCGCCCGGGTGGACCGGGTTGAGGGCGGACAGCTTCTCCGGGGACGTCTCGCGCAACCCCTGGTCCCGGTCCACGAGACGGGTCTCCCCGGTCGGCCCTTCCTCGCCGAGCACCGGCGCCGTGACCGGCACCAGGCCGGTCCCGAAGCGTCCCTGCGACCAGGCCGCGGCGGCACGCTGCTGGGAAATCAGGCCGAGATGGTCGGCCTCCCCGCGGGTGACGCCGTACTTCTCCGCGATGCGCTCCGCGGCAGTGAACTGGTCGGGCATGTCCAGCGACCACGAGTCGGGCAGTGGGGAGCCGCTGCCGGGAGGGATCGCCGCACCGAGGAAGACTCGGGTCATCGCCTCGACGCCGCAGCCGATCCCGGCATCGATCTGCCCGGAGGCGATCAACCCGGAGATCAGGTGGACTGCCTGCTGGGAGGAACCGCAGGCACAGTCGATGCTGGTGCAGGCGG
>JAKDNC010000066.1 GCA_030452025.1 Nocardioides sp.
GGCAACGCCGTGCTCCAGGCCTCCTTGGTCAGCCAGGTCGGCGCGCACCACTTCGAGCAGCCGGTTCACCCAGGGGGTGCCCTCCGCGTCGGCGCCGCCGAGCCCAGCCAGGCGTAGCGTGGCGCGCTCGACGGAGACGGTGGTGTGCTTCTTGGTGATGTTCACGATCGGCCGACCGGCCTTGCGGGCCAGCGAGCGGGCCTTGCGGATGGTGGCGGGGTCGAGGTCGAGCCGGCCGCGGGGTGTGGTGGCCATCAGGGCCTCCCTTCGAAGAGTTCGCGGACGCCGGGGCGACTCCGCAGCAGGTCGAGTGCCAGGGCAGCGTGACCGGGGGCGTAGCCGTTGCCGACCAGCATCGTGACGTCGGCCGCGAGGCCTTCGGCTCCGAGCGCCGCCCCGGAGAAGGAGGTGGCCATGCTGAAGAAAATCACGGTGCCGCGGTCGGCGGTGGCCAAGATGGCGCCCCCCTCACATCCCGGGACGTCGACACAGACGACGGTGATGTCTGCTGGTCCACCGGCCGACATGACGCATTGGCGCAGGGCGAGCGGGTCGCGGGCATCGGCGATGACGACTTCGTCCGCGAGACCGGCCTGCTTGAGCCGAGCGGCCTCGGTCTCGGTGGGGACGACACCGATGGTCCGGCGTGCGCCGGCGTGTGCCGCGGCGGCCAGGGAGAGCGAGCCGGACTTTCCGCCGCCGCCGATCACTGCGACGGTCGGGGCGGCGTACTCCCCCACCACCCGGCTGGTCAGGGCAGGTGCGCCACACACGTCCATCACGGCCAGGGCGAGTTCGTCGGGAATATCGTCGGGCAGGACTGCGGCGATGGATCGCCCGAAGAGGATGGCGTAGCCGTTGGCGGGGACCTGCTCATGGGTGCCGTCCCACGTGGCGAGGCCGTCCTCGATGACCAGCGGGGTGAGAGTCAGTGAGACCAGCGTGGCGATCCGTTGGCCGACCTCGAGACCAAGGGGCGAGTCGGGGCCGACCTCGTCGACCACGCCAATGAGCATGCCGCCGGAGCCGGTCTCGGGATTCTGCATCTTCCCGCGCGTCGCGACGATGTCCAGAACGGCCTGGCGGATCGCGGCCGGGTCACGGTCATGGGTCCGCTCCAGCTGACGGAAGGACGCCGCGTCCAGGTTGAGACGCTCGACGCGGACCCGGACCTCGTCGGGCCAGATCTCGCGTCGGGTGTCGAGGCGTTCGGCCGCCTGGGGCAGCACGACGCGCTCGTCAAGCACCCGGTGTACGCCGGTCGGGTCGCCGCTTTGCTCCAGTCTCACCAGTGGTCCTTCCTGATATAACCAACACGACGGGAAATGTTGCGGCGATGCATTGGACTCGCCGGACGTTCTGCACATACTCTGGCAGAGGTGGGTCGCGTCACACAACCGACGCGCTCGCACTGTGCCCCGACGTTCACCAGACAGGAGCCGACGATGAGCATCGAGACCTCGATCGCATCCCTCACCGATCAGCCGTACCCCTATCAGCGTGTCGAGCTGGTCGAGCCCGACTGGACCCGGTTCCCGGGCTGGAAGGACGTGACCGCGGCAGAGTGGGAGTCCGTCCAGTGGCAACGATCACACTGCATCAAGACTCTCAAGCAGATGCGCGAACTCCTCGGCGACCTGGTCGACGAGCGGTTCTACGAAGATCTCGAGCGGGACCAGGCTCAGCGCGCGACGATGTCGATGCTGGTGCCGCCACAGATGATCAACACCATGGCGCCGCACGCCGAACCGGCCGGCCCCGGCTCGTTGACCGAGGCGTTCTACAACGACCCGGTGCGCCACTACATGCTCCCGGTGTTCTCCGACCGGCGCACCGACTGGCCCTCACACCCGCACGCCACTCGGGACTCCCTGCACGAACAGGACATGTGGGTGGCCGAGGGACTCACCCACCGCTACCCCACCAAGGTCCTCGCCGAACTGCTTCCGACCTGCCCGCAGTACTGCGGCCACTGCACCCGGATGGACATCGTCGGCAACTCGACACCGACGGTCTCCAAGCTCAAGTTCGCTGGCAAGCCGGTCGACCGGATCGACGCCATGATGGACTACCTGCGCCGCACGCCGTCCGTGCGCGACGTCGTGGTCTCCGGCGGCGACGTGGCCAACATGCCCTGGCCCCGACTGGAAGACTTCCTGACCCGCACGCTCGAGGTGGAGAACATCCGCGACATCCGTCTGGCCACGAAGGCGCTGATGGGCCTGCCGCAGCACTGGCTGCAGGACGAGGTCCGTGCCGGGATGGAGCGGGTGGCCACCATCGCCCGTCGCCGCGGCGTCTCCATCGCGATCCACACGCACGTCAACCATGCGAACTCCGTGACGCCCCTGGTGGCGAAGGCGTCCTCGGCGATGCTCGAGACCGGCATCCGCGACGTGCGCAACCAGGGGGTTCTGCTCGACGGTGTCAACGCCGATCCGCACGCCCTGCTCGACCTCTGCTTCCGCCTGCTCGACGGCGCGCAGATCATGCCGTACTACTTCTACATGTGCGACATGATCCCGTACTCGGAGCACTGGCGGGTCTCGGTCGCCGACGCCCAGCGGCTGCAGCACCACATGATGGGCTACCTGCCCGGCTTCGCGACGCCGCGCATCGTGTGTGACGTGCCGTTCGTCGGAAAGCGCTGGGTGCATCAGCTCGCGGAGTACGACCAGATGCGCGGGATCTCGGGCTGGACGAAGAACTACCGGACCTCGATCGAGACCGAGGACTCCGGTGCCCTTTCCCGGACTTATCAGTACTACGACCCGATCCACACCCTTCCCCCCGAGGGGCAGAAGTGGTGGGCCGAGCACTCCGACCTTGACGAGTCCTCGCTGAAGGCGGCCGAGATGGCCGAGGCATCCCGGCGTACGGCGGCGCTCCAGGCCTACTGAGTTGGCGGGCCTTGGATGCCGGTTTCCCCGCCTACCCGGGGATCCCGGCACTTCCCCGTTGAAACTCCGGCCGGGAAGTGCCGGGATCGGCCGGGAAGTCGCTCGCTGACCAAGTGACCCCGACCGATTGGCAGGGACCGGACCGGTTACCGTCCACAGCAGCGGAAACGGGCCCGGTCTTCCCCAGGATGGCTCCGACTCTCCGCTGACCGACGGCCTGCGACCGCAGGCTGGGCTCATGACTGATCCGCTACGACGAATCTGTGCTGAGCAGGGAGTCTTCCTGCGCCGTGAAGCACTCACCTTCGGCTATGACGACAAGGCCATCTCACGGGCTTGTCGCGACGGCGTCTTCCATCGTGTGCGACACGGGGCCTACGCCTTCGCGGACGATTGGCGGAGCCTCAACGGTCGGCAGCGGCATCGTGTCACCGCGCGCGCCGTCCTACGCGCCGCGCGTGTGCCGATCCTGCTCTCGCACGTCACGGCGGCTCTCGAGTACGGCGCACCATTGTGGGATTTTCCTCTCGAGGAAGTGCACACGACGCAGCTCTGGGGCGGTGCAGGGCGGAGGGAGGCGGGGATCAGGCACCACCAAGGAAGGTTGCTGCCCGGGGACCGGACGGAGTTGGGCGGGCTGCCGGTGACCTCGGCCGCTCGCACTGCGGTGGACTTGGTCTCGATTGCCGACATCGAGCATGCACTCGTGCCCATCAACGCCATGCTGCACGAGGGACTTCTGAGCGTCCGCGACTTCGAGGCGCGGCTCAAGCAGGTCTCTCGTTGGCCTCACACCCTCGGATCGCACCTCGTCCTCAAGCTCATCAACCCCCATTGCGAGTCGGTGGGCGAGACGAGATCGGACTACTTCTTTTGGGCCCAGGGGCTGCCGCGTCCGGAGCCGCAGGTGGAGATATTCGACCGGAGCGGGGCGTTCGTCGCCCGGGTCGACTTCGCTTGGCGCGGACACAAGGTCTTCCTTGAGTTCGACGGCCGCATCAAGTACCAGAAGCTTCTCAAGCCGGGTGAAGATCCAAGCGATGTCGTGATCCGCGAGAAGCGTCGCGAAGAGCAGGTGTGTGAGCTGACCGGATGGCGCTGCATCCGGATCACGTGGTCCGACCTTGCACGGCCCGAGCGGTTGGCCACTCGGATTCGCGCCATGCTCGCCGGCGGCCCGTCGTACGCAGCCTGAGTCCTGAGGAGCAGCTGGAAGCACTGACTCCCCGGCCGAGGCCGGCACTTCCCGGCCGATGTTCCCGCCGGGGAGTGCCGGTTTCCCCGGGTAGGCGGGGAATCCGCGCAGTACTACCTCAGAGCACTCGGAAGTCAGGTTGTCGGCCGGTTCTCGTACGGCGTGGAGAGCACCACCGTCGTCCGTGACGACACGTTCGCCACCGCTCGGATCCGGGCCAGGAGATCCTCGAGGTCGCCGGGCGTGGCGACCCGTACCTTGAGGATGTAGGACTCGTCCCCCGCCACCGACCAGCAGGACTCGATCTCGCTGATCGGGGCCAGCCGGTCGGGGTAATCGTCCGGTTGGGAGGGGTCGATCGGGGTGATCGAGAGAAAGGCGGTCAACGGCTGACCGGTCTGCTCGTGGTCGATGGTCGCGCCGTACCCCTTGATCAGGCCCTTGGCCTCAAGCCGTTTGACGCGTTGGTGCACCGCGGAGGTGGATAGGCCGGTGGCCTTGCCAAGGTCCGTGTAGGACATCCGGCCGTCGGTCGCCAGCAGGGTCAGGATGAGGCGGTCTGTGTCTTCCACCCGGGCAGCGTAGCGAAGTCCGTATCCACAACTGAGAGACTGCCTCCGTGACCCAGCGACTGATGCTTCTCGACACTGCTTCCCTCTACTTCCGGGCCTTCTTCGGCGTGCCGGACTCGATGCGGGCCCCTGACGGCACGCCGATCAATGCCGTGCGTGGACTGATGGACTTCATCTCTCGGCTGGTCACCGAGTACGAGCCCACACATCTGGCCTGCTGCTGGGACAACGACTGGCGACCTCAATGGCGAGTCGACCTGCTCCCCACCTACAAGGCGCACCGCGTCGTGGAGGAGGTCGCCGGAACTGCACCCGATGTCGAGGAAGTCCCGGACCCGCTGGGAGTGCAGATCCCGATCATCCTCGACGTCCTGGACGCCTACGGCATCACCGTCGTCGGAGCCGAAGAGATGGAGGCCGACGACGTGATCGGCACCCTGGCCACGAACGCCGGGATGCCCGTCGACGTCGTCACCGGGGACCGTGACCTGTTCCAGCTGGTCGACGACGAGGCCCAGGTGCGCATCCTCTACACGGCCCGCGGGGTCGGCAGACACGAGCGCGTCGACAACGCCTGGGTGCGCACCAAGTACGCCGTCGAGGCGAACCAGTACGCCGACTTCGCCACACTGCGCGGGGACGCCTCGGACGGACTTCCCGGCGTGGCCGGCATCGGGGACAAGACCGCGGCCACGTTGCTCGGCCGTTTTCCCGACATCGAGGCCATCGTGGCCGCCGCCCACGATCCCGACTCCGACATGGGGCCCGGCCCGCGCGGCAAGATCAAGGCCGCCGCGGACTACTTGGCCGTCGCACCGACCGTGGTCGCCGTACGCCGTGACCTCGACCTCGGCGAGCCCGATCTCACGCGGCCCCGGACCCCGGCCGACCAGGACAAGGTGGTCGCGCTGGACCAGCAGTGGGGGCTCTCCTCGAGCGCGGTGCGGCTGGTCGAGGCGCTCGGCGTAGGTTGATTCCCATGTCACGGCGCACAACCCTGGCCCTGGTGGCCGACGCACTCCTGATCATCATCTTCGCCTCGATCGGCCGAGCTGAGCACGAGAGAGGCAACGCTGTCGTAGGTGCGCTCTCCACAGCTTGGCCGTTCCTGGTCGGTGCGGGCATCGGCTGGTTGCTCGTCACTCGGCTGGGGCGTCGGCTGCCGGTGGAGATGGGCCCCGGGATCACGGTGTGGTTCTGCACGGTCTTCCTCGGCATGGTGCTGCGCCGGATCGCTGGTGACGGCACGGCGTTCTCGTTCGTCATCGTGGCCAGCATCGTGCTCGCGATCTTCCTGCTCGGCTGGCGGGCCGGCTACGCCTGGTGGGTGCGGCCGAGGAGATGATCGGTCCCACTTGCCGACCGAAACCGGCACCTACCGGCTGATGTTTCCCCCGGGAGGTGCCGGAATCCCCGGGTAGGCGGGGAAACCGGGATCGCTCACCCCGCGACTGACGAGTAGGCGACCACACCCCGGCGCAGGCGTTCGGCGGCCTGCCGCGCGGTCTTGCGCAGCGGCGTGCCGGCTGCGGCGTCGCCGATCTGGAGGCACAGGTCGACAAGCTGCTTCATCACGCGGACGAAGTCGCCCGCAGACAGGTCGATCACCCCGATCACGTCATCGAGGGCATCACCCTCGGCCCATCGGTACGCCGCCCACACGAAGCCGGCGTCCGGCTCACGGAGGAAGTCGAGATGCTGGCCGCGCTCGAGCTCGTCGAGATCGCTCCACAGGTGGACCAGGTCACGCAGCGCCTGCTTGATCCGGTCGCCGGGGATCCGCGGTGAGCGGGCGTCGTCGGGACGCCGCGCCTCGAAGACCATCGCCGAGAGGACCGCGGCCAGCTCGGACGGATCGAGGTGGGCCCAGAGGCCCTGGCGGATCGCCTCGGAGGCGACCAGGTCCATGTCCGAGTAGATCCGGCGCAAGTGTGAGCCACGCTCGGTCACCGAGTCGCCCTCGAGATATTCCAGGATCGTCAACACCTCACACACCCGGTCGAACTGGCGCGCAATCGTGTTCGTGCGCTGCTCGACGCGACGCTTCAGCGTCTTGGTGTCCCGGTCCAGCTTGAACCACCGCTCGCCCCAGCGGGCGTGATCCTCCCGGTCGGGACACTCGTGACAGGGGTGCGCCTTCATCTCCCTGCGCAGCTGGGCGATCTCGTCGCTCTCCCGGTCCCCCTTTCCGGGGCCCTTGGAGGACGGCGGCGGGGTCAGCCCATGGGTACGCTCCCTGAGCGTCGAGGCCAGGTCGCGCCGCATCTGCGGGTTGCGACCCGAGAAGCTCTTCGGGATGCGGATCCGGGTGATCGGCTCCACGGCGGTCGGGAAGTCGCCCAGGTTCAGCCGGCGGGCCTGCCGCTCGGCGGTCACCACGAAGGGACGCGGAGCGTCGCCGCCGAGCCCGGGGTCGACCACCACGGCCAGGCCAGCGAACTTGCCGGCCGGGATCTCGATCACGTCGCCGATCTTCAGCCGCTCGAGTGACTGCACGGCCTCTACCTGGCGGTCGTACCGACGGGACTTCGCGGCGTTCTTCTCCGCGTCGGAGATCCTGCGGCGCAGGGCGGCATACTCCATGAAGTCACCTCGGTCGCAGGTCGCGGCCTCGGCGTACCCGTCCAGCGCGTCCTGACTCTTGCGCAGCTTGCGGGCCAGCCCCACGACGGCCTTGTCGGCCTGGAACTGGGCGAACGACGACTCCAGCAGCTCGCGCGATCGTTCGCGTCCGAACTGGTGCACCAGGTTGACCGCCATGTTGTAGGACGGCCGGAACGACGAGCGGAGTGGGTAGGTGCGCGTCGACGCGAGCCCGGCCACCTCCTTGGGATTCATCCCCTGTTGCCACAGCACGACGCCGTGGCCCTCCACGTCCAGCCCGCGGCGGCCTGCGCGACCGGTGAGCTGGGTGTACTGCCCCGGTGTCAGGTCGACGTGTGCCTCTCCGTTCCACTTGCTCAGCTTCTCGATCACGACGGTCCGCGCGGGCATGTTGATTCCCAGCGCCAAGGTCTCCGTGGCGAAGACCGCCCGGCAGAGTCCTCGCAGGTAGAGCTCCTCGACGCACTCCTTGAACGTCGGCAGCATCCCCGCGTGGTGGGCCGCGACCCCACGCATGAGGCCCTCGAGGAACTCCGGGTAGCCGAGCACCTGCAGGTCCTCGTCGGGAAGGTGGCGACACTTCTCCTCAACGAAGGCCCGGATTTCACGGCGCTCGGCGTCCGTGGTCAGCCGCAGGTTGGCGTTGAGACACTGGGTCACGGCGGCGTCGCAGCCGACGCGGCTGAAGATGAACACGATCGCCGGGAGCAGCCCCTCGGCGTCGAGGCGACTGATCATGTCGAACCGGGTCGGCTGGTAGAGCCGGCGCCCTTGCGGACGTGAACCGCGGCCACGGTTGCCCTTCTTGTCCCGGCGGTCCTTGAATCGGGTGGAGGCCCAGTCGTCGCGGGCCACCTTCAGCAGGTCCTTGTTGACCAGGGCTCCTTCCTGGGCGAACCCGGCCTGGGCCAGGGCCTCCTCGTCGTCGAAGAGGTCGTGCAGTTTCTTGCCGACCATGACGTGCTGGAAGAGCGGCACCGGCCGCTTCTCCTCAACGATCGTGGAGGTGTCTCCGCGCACGGTGGCCAGCCACTCGCCGAACTCCTCGGCGTTGGAGACGGTGGCGCTCAGCGAGACCACTGACACGCTGTCGGGCAGGTGGATGATCACCTCCTCCCACACAGCGCCGCGTGCACGGTCGGCGAGGTAGTGCACCTCGTCCATCACCACGAAGCCGAGGCCCACCAAGGTGCGGGAAGCGGCGTAGAGCATGTTGCGCAGCACCTCAGTGGTCATCACGACGATCGGTGCCTCGCCGTTGATCGTGTTGTCACCGGTCAGGAGGCCGACTTGGTCCGCCCCGTAGCGGGCGACCAGGTCGGCGTACTTCTGGTTGCTCAGCGCCTTGATCGGCGTGGTGTAGAAACACTTCCGGCCGGTCTCCAGGGCCAGGTGTACGGCGAACTCCCCGACGATGGTCTTGCCGGAACCGGTCGGAGCAGCAACAAGGACGCCCTTGCCGTCCTCGACCTCGAGGCAGGCGCGGCGCTGGAAGTCATCGAGCGGGAAGTCGTAGAGCTCGGTGAAGGCGGCGTAGATCTCGCCTGTCATGCGAGCACGCTCAGCGCGCCGGGAACACACTCCACTGTCAGCGGCAGGGCACCGAAGCGTTCCCCGTCGGCGTAGGTGACGATGCCGGCTGCGGCGAGCGTCACCCGGCGGACCCGATGGTGTTCGTACTGCGGATGTGTCACGTGTGTTCCCCTGAACAGCTTGGGATAGGTCCGGACCAGGCTCGGCCGGGACATCGGCTTGATGATCACCACGTCCAGGAGCCCGTCGTCGAGCAGGGCTCCCTCCGTGATCCGCAACCCACCCCCGAAGGAGGGCCCGTTGCCGACGGCCACCAGCATGGCATCGACCCGGCGGATCGCGCCGTCGAGGTCGAGGGTGTAGGCCAACGGTTCGAAGGTTCGCAACTCGGCCAGGGTGGCCAGGGTGTAGCGCATCTGTCCCCTGGGCCAGCGCATCGCATTGGCACGCTCGTTGACCACTGCGTCGAAGCCCGCAGCCAGCACGGTGATGAAGTAGCGATCCCCGGCCCGGGCCAGGTCGATGGTGACCCGGTGAGATTCGATGATCCGGTCGGCCGCCGCGACCGGGTCGTCGAGTGGGATCTGGAGGTAGCGGGCCACGTCGTTTCCGGTGCCGACCGGGATGAGCCCGAGCGCGGTGTCGGTCTGTGCGACCACCTGGGCCCCGAGGTGGCACAGTCCGTCGCCCCCGCACACCACCAGCGCCTCGCAGCCTGCGGCGACCGCGTCGCGGGCCAGCGCCGCGGCCTCGGCTGCGTCCCGGCCGACGTACTCCCGCACGGAGAACCCCGCGGAGCGCAGACGCGGCACGGCCAGCGCCGCGGCCCGCAGTCCACGACCCTTGCCGGCGGTCGGATTCGTCAGGAACGCGATCTCGCGCAGGGAACTGGCCACGTGGTGAGGCTATCCCTCGTCGTGGACGACGCCCAGTCGCAGTGCGGCGACGAAACGATCGGGCCTCGCGCCCACTGCCTTGGCCAGACGACCGAGGACGGTGAGGATCCGGTCGGCGGTGAAATGGGTGCCGGGGACCGCGAGCGTGAGGCGCCCCTCGACCTCGACGAGGCTCACCTGGGAGTTGCGCCACGCCTGGTGTGCGTCGCGTCGAGTGGCATCGTCGGCGACGGGGGCCGGGTAGGCCTGGTCTATTGCCAGCAGATCACAGGCAAACTCGGAGTCTGCACCACTGAGGTGGCCGAGCACCGAGTGTCCCTCGCGGGTCAGGCGATCGGCGTGCCAAGTCACCTCGGTGGTGCCGAGCCACTCGGGCAGCTCGAACGCGTCGACCGGGGTCACAACGGCGAGAGCTCGTCGTCGCCGATGCCCGCATCGGGCCGACGTTCGGCGCGTCGGGAATCCGAGATCCGGCAAATCACCTCGGAGAGCAGGAAGAGCAGAACCATGGGGATGGCCAGGAAGAGCATCGAGAACGGGTCGGTTGACGGGGTGGCGACCGCCGCGAAGATGAAGACACCGATCACCATCCAGGACCGGTGGGCGCCGAGCGCCTTGCCTTTGAGCAGGCCCGCCTGGTTGAGCAGGATGCAGAAGACCGGGATCTCGAAAGCGATGCCGAAGACCAGCAGCATCCGGGAGAGGAAGGTGAGGTAGTCCCCGAACTCGATGAGGTTGGTCAGGTTCGCAGGGGTGAACCCGATCAGGACCTCGAGCCCGGTCGGCAGGGTGAGGTAGCCGACGTATGCGCCGATCAGGAACAGCGGACCGGCCACCATGGCGAAGACCCGGGACCACTTGCGTTCTCCGGCGTGGAGCCCGGGGAGGATGAATCCCCAGATCTGGTGGAGCCAGTAGGGACTGGTGACCACGACTGAGACCAGCCCACACAGCTTGAGGTGCAGCATCAACGGCCCACCCGCACCGTTGATGGTGGCGGTCGTCGAGACGCCCTCCCCCAGCTCACGCTGGGCATCCTCGTAGGGGCCGAGGATCAGGTCGAAGATCGGGTCGAAGTAGAACAACGCCACCGCCATGGCGACGAGACCCACGACAGTGACGCGGATTATGCGGGCGCGCCGCTCACGCAGGTGATCGGAAACGGCCACGCGGCCGTCCCTGCCG
>JAKDNC010000748.1 GCA_030452025.1 Nocardioides sp.
TGTTCGATCAACCCTCGACACGCGGGGTGTCCCGGGACTTCGCAGACGCGTCCCGACCGTCAGGTATCGAGACATCAGTTTCCGAGCCACCCGTGACCGAGCCACCAGGTGCCGAGCCGCCGGCCTCCGGGAACGAACCACGACGACCGGCAACCACCGCGGCAGCGATCACCGCGGCCACCAACACCAGGGCGAACAGGTTGAGCCAGCCGTAGCCCAGGCCGCCGACTATCACACCGGCCAGCCCCCCAGCGGCGGCCGCAGCCAGCCCCATCACGAGATCGGCTGCGCCCTGCACGTCGGTGCGGGCGTCCAGCGGGACGTGGTCGGCGATCAGGGTCGAGGACGCCACGGTGGCCAGGGACCAGCCCAGCCCGAGCAGGAAGAGACCGGCGAAGATCTCCCACGACGTGCCGGCCGGTGCCCGGCCGCAGAGGACCAGTGCCACGAGGAGCACCAGGCCCCCGCACCCCAGGACCGGTGCGCGCCCGAACCGGTCGGCGGCGATGCCAACCAACGGGGAGAAGGCGAACATGCCGAGCACATGCACGCTGATCACATAGCCGATCACGTTCAGCTCCGCGCCGCCGTGCGCCATGTGAAGCGGAGTCATCACCATCACCGCGACCATCACCGCGTGCGCCCCGGCCAGTCCGGCCACGGCCGCCCCCACCACCGGCCGCTCCTGCAGCACCGCACGCACCCGCCGCCACGACGTACCACCGCCAGGAGCCATCGCGGCTGCCCGCTGCGCGGTGAGCAACGGGTCCGGTCGCAGGAACGTGAACAGCAGCAACGACGACAGGAGCATCCCAACGCTGCCCAGCACGAACGGGCCGGTGAGCTCGGGAACGTCGAGGCGGTCCGCCACCCGGGCGGAGAGACCGGTCAGGTTCGGTCCGACAACAGCGCCGATCGTCGTCGCCCACACCACGATCGCCAACGAACGCGCCCGGTGCTCGGGCTCGGCGAGGTCTGTGGCGGCGTAGCGCGCGCTGTTGTTGGCCGCCGTCGTCGCACCGAGCAGCGTGGCCCCGATCAACAGCACCGTCATGGAGTCCACGACACCGGCCACCACGCACAGGAAAGCACCCGAGGATCCGACCAGGTTCCCGGTCACCAGCCCGAAGCGACGGCCGCGACGAGACATGAGGCGAGCCAGGAGGTACGCCGCCACGGCGGCGCCGAGCACCTGCGAGGTCTGCGCCAGGCCGGCCTGTCGCTCTGATCCGGAGATCTCCTTGGCCAGCAGGGATGCCGTCGCGACGCCGATCGTCAGCCCGATCGCCCCGAAGGCCTGGGACACGACCAGGACCCGCAGCGTCCGCCGCTGAACGGCCGGGAGGTTGACGGTCATCGATCCGACGCCGGCAAGCCCAGCACCCGCCACACCGCGGCCCACACGACCTTGGGGTCCTCGCCCGAGTCGAGCGCCTCCTCGACAGTGCGCGAACCGAGCTCGGTGATCGCATGCTGCTTGGCCCAGTGCCGCGAGTAGGACTGCCCCAACGCCATATCGAGCCGGGCCCACAGTTCGGTGTGCCTCATCCGCGTCTCGCCGCCACGTTCAACCAGCCCTCATTGCTCGTGCTCTTGGTCCGTTCCAGTGCGACCACCCTCCACCCGGCATGCTCGAGGGCCTCACGCAGGGGCTCCTCGCGCCAGAAGACGAAGTGTCGTGGCGCGCTCACCCTGCCATGGGTCGACCAGGCCTCCCCGCGGCCCTCCTTGACCCCGAGACGCAGCAACCCCTCGGGGCGGGTGACCTCCGCGAGCCGCCGCAGGACCGCGGGCAGGTCGGTCCGGAGGACGTGCAACAGCGATCCGCTGGCCCAGACGCCGTCGTAGCGCTCCCCGGGTCGCGCCGGGTCGGCCAGGTCGTCGTGAAGCGGGTCGATCACGTCGGCGTCGTACCCGCCGGCCCGCAGCAGGTCCACGAAACCAGGGGCGACGTCGGTGCGGCGTACCGACAGCCCGGCGTCCTCGAGCGCCCGCGCATAA
>JAKDNC010000749.1 GCA_030452025.1 Nocardioides sp.
ATTGAAGGATCAACCGAGCATTGCGCTCGGCGTTTCGTGGGCTCAGCACAGTCCTCCTTTTGCAGTTGTGGGGTGGGCAGACGAACCGGCGAAATCCTACCTGGCACTTCCAGTCACTCTTCACGAAAGTACCCAAATGCATACAGGATCGTGACTCAACCCAAGCTCGATCCCGTCCTCTCTGACACCCCAGTCGCGCCTCCGGACATGCTGCTGACCATCTGGGTGGCGGTGAACCCGATTAGTCGCACCGGCCGACCCGTCGGCCTCGAGCAGCGGAGCTCCTTCTGGAAGGCGCTGCACGCCGCGACCTGCGAGCCCGCCTATCAGTACGGGGAAGAAGATTCCAAGGGTCAGGTCCGCGAGGGGATGCGGGCGGACCTCGCGGTCCTCTCCGCCGACCTACGGGCCACGCCACCGCAGCACCTGCGGGAGATCGAGGTGCTCGTCACGATCGAAGACGGCGAGGGCGTGCTCCGCGGCCTGCACCGGGTGCTGGATTCGAACTACGCGGTCCGCGCGGTGGAGATCATGGTGGGGCTCGCCCTGGTCAGCTTCAGCGTCCACCAGTTCCGGGCGGCCTCCCACCCGCCCGCGCCGCACGGCCGGCTCGAGCGGTGCTCCACGCCGAAGCGGCTGGCCACCGCCCCGCTGATCCTCGCGGGCGTCGGCTTCTCCGCGACCGCGCTGGCCGGTCCCGGGTTCACGATTGCCGTCGGCATGGCGTCCCAGGAGCAGCGCCTCCCCCTGCAGGTGGCGCTGCTGGTGCTGTGGAACCTGCTCTACCAGGCACCGCTGTGCGCCGTGCTCGGTACAGCACTGTTCGGCAAGCACGAGCTGCTGGTCACGCGGGTGGTGGAGGTGTTCGGTCCCCACCGTCGTGCCCTGCAGACGGCGCTCGCCGTCCTGCTCGCCCTCGCAGGTCTCGCCGTGCTCGGCGACGGCCTTCTCGCGGTGCTCGGCGAGCATGTGCCGTGGCTGCGCCAGCTGCTCCTGCTGCGGTGAGCCGGCCCTGCGGGGCGCACCCGCGCCCGGCACACCGCACGGCGCGACCACCCGCGCCATCCCCGCTCTCTCAGGACGCGGCGGCCACCGCCACCAGCTCACCTGCGAGACCCGTCAGCCGGCGCGGCCCGGACCACACCGCGGTCAGCGGCCGCGTGATCCCGCGGCCCTCGAAGGGCACCCGCAGCAGATGACCTCGCGCGAGGTGATCACGCAGGGCCAGCTCGCTCAGCACGGCCGGGCCCACGCCCGCCGCCACCGCGACCCGCACCGCGGCATTGCTGCTGAGCACCTGCGCCGGCTCGACGGGCACATGATCGGCCAGCAGCTCCTGCAGCGCCTCCCGGGTCCCTGAGCCCGGCTCGCGCACCACCAGCGGCGTGGCGGCCAGCTCGCGCAGGGAGATCTGGCCCGTGCGCGAGGCCCACTCGTGGTGCGGGCCGATCGCGACGAGGAGCTCGTCCTCCTGCACCACCCGCACGTGCAGTCGCACGGGCACGTGCGGCGTCTCGACGAAGCCGAGCTGGAGGTGGCCCTGCTGCACCTGGTCGATGACCTGTGACGAGTTCAGCACCGAGACGTCGATCCGGGCATCCTGCACCCGCGCACGGACCGCGGCGAGCCACGCCGGCAGCAGGGTCTCCGCGATCGTCATGCTGGCCCCCACCCGCAGCCGGGTGGGCGGTGCGTCGCCCGTCTGGATCGCCCAGTCGCGCAACCCGTCCACCGACTCGAGCACCTCGCGCGCGTGCCCGGCGAGCGCCCGGCCGGACGGTGTGGGCATCGCCCCGGTCGGCCGCCGCTCGAGCAGGGCGAGCCCGAGGGACGTCTCGAGCTCCGCGAGGGTCCGGCTCGCGTTCGATTGCGCCATGCCCACTCGGCGCGCGCCCGCGCCGACGCTGCCCTCCTCCACCACCGCGACGAACAGCGCGAGCGTGCGGAGGTTCGGCCACCAATCCTTCGCCACTCCCATATCGAAACCGTATGCCCCGGCA
>JAKDNC010000067.1 GCA_030452025.1 Nocardioides sp.
GTCGCCCGGGATCCGTCGCGGGTCGCCGGCGACCGTCACCTGAGCCGTCACCGCTGTGCGGGTCGGCGCCAACTGGGCGACGGGGCCGGTCCCCACGGCAAGGTCGCGCAAAGCTGCGCTGGCCCCGACAGCGACGGCCACCAGGAGCCACGCGGTGATCGAGCGTCGCAGTCCCGGACGACGCACCAGGGCAATGGACAGCGCCCCGAGTGGCAGAGCCACGACGAGCGAAACGAGGGGCGCGAGCAGGCCTCCGAGCCCGCCGACCCAGGCGGCGACCCCCAGAGCGGGCATGCGCAGGTCACGTCGACGGTCGGGATTCCCGTTCGTTCCCTTCTTGTCCTGCGGCGTCGTGTCCTGCGGCGTCGTGTCCCGGGGGGCTGCCGGGTCGGGCGCTCGGGCGATCACCCGACCGTCACGTGCGGTGAGAGATCGGCAAGCGTCTTTTCGCCAATGCCGTCCACCTCGAGCAGTTGGTCGACGCTCTGGAAGCCGCCGTTGCCGGACCGCCAGTCGATGATGGCCTCCGCAGTCACCGGGCCCACCCCGGACAGCTCCTCGAGGTCGGTGGCCGACGCGGTGTTGATGTTGATCAGGTCGGCGGGCGAGCCGGCGTCGGTGCCACTTCCGTCTGGGGCGGCCGAGGCCGCCGTCCCGGGTGGCGAAGTCACACCGACCAGGATCTGTTCGCCGTCCTGCAGAACCTTGGCCAGGTTGAGGTTCCTCAGGCTCACTCCCTTCTTGGCGCCACCTGCTGCGTCGACAGCATCGACCACCCGGGAGCCGGGCGCGAGGACCACGATGCCGGGGCGGCGTACCTTCCCGGTCACGTCGACGACCAGTTCGACGGCCCCCTTGGCGGTCGAGCCGGGTGACTCGCTCGCGACCACTGACGGGGACGCTGCGGACGCACCCGCGCCGAGCGGGGTGGTCAGCGGCTGAGCAGTGGCTCCCCTGGCCACCGGACTCCCGGGATCGTCGCGGAGCACCCACCAGGTGGTCACCGCGAGGCCGATCGCCACCATCACCGCGATCACCGCGACGTGAGCCGGGGTCAGCGCGACCCGTCCACGCAGAGCGGACAGGTCCAGCATCGGACTCCGCCCGACTCCACGGCGTGCCGCGTGGCGCCCGGGAACGGGCACCGCTGGTGGCTCCGTCTCGGGGATCCGGGGCAGCTCCGCCATGACCCTCGCCGGCTCCGGCTCCGGCTCCGGCTCCGGCCGCGGCGTCGGCTGGTCCTCCCGTGCGGCGGTCGTCTCCGGCCCCGTGGCCACCGGGCCGGAGACCGGCGGCAGGACCGACAGCCAGGGATCGGACGGGCCACCAGGACGGATGTGGGTGTGCTGGTCCGCGGCTGGCTCGTTGACGGCGCGGAGCTCGGCCCCGAGCAGCTCGAGCCGTCGGGACACGGCATCGGCTTGTGCTGCGGATTGTCCTCGTGGGCGCATGCCGCGAAACTAGGCATTCTTGGCGCAGTGCGACACCCCCGACGACGCAGCCTGTGGATGACCGCCTGAATCAGTCGATCGCAGGTGTGACGCAGACCGCGACCATGCCCGGCCCGACGTGGGCGCCGAGCACAGCGCCGAGCTCCGCGATCCGGATCGACCCAGTGACGTCGATCCGCGTGTCGAGCTTCTCGGCCAGGTGCTCCGCGCGCGCCGGGTTCGCCAGGTGGGCGACCGTGACCTCCACCGCCGCGTCCCCGGCGGCCTCCACAGCCAGGTCCTCGAGTCGACCGAGCGCCTTGCCGGCGGTGCGGACCTTCTCCAGGGTGCCGACCTCCCCGTCGTCGATGCGCAGCAACGGCTTGACCGCGAGTGCACCACCGAGCAGAGCCGCGGCCGCGCCGACCCGGCCGCCACGTCGCAGGTACTCCAGAGTGTCGACGTAGAAGAGCGATGCGCTGGCGGCCGCCTGCTGCCGAGCAGCCTCGATGGCCTCCTCCGCCGAGCCACCGCGATCGAGGACCGCGGCGGCCGCGACTGCGGCGTACCCGGTGGCCGGGCCGACCTGACGAGTGTCCAGTGTGTGCACGGGAACCGATGCCTCACGCGCAGCCACCTCTGCGGAGTCGTACGTGCCGCTCATGGCCGCGGAAATGTGGATCGCGATGATCTCGGTGGCACCGTCGGCGATCGCCGCCTCGTAGGCCTCGAGCATGAGAGCCGGGGTCGGCTTCGAAGTCGACACCGGGGTGAACTTCTTCAGGGCCTCGGCGATCCGCGTGGGGCTGGCCCCCTCATCGACGCCCTCGGCGTACGACGTGGCACCGATGATCACCTGCAACGGGACCACCCGGATCCCGGTCTCGGCCAACACGTCTCCGCACAACGAGGCAGTCGAGTCGGTGATGATCGCGACCTTCGGCATGGACGGAAGGCTACCGTCCCGAGCCCGCAGCCTCATCCTCGATCCGTAAGTTGTTCAGTGGCCCGGGAGGTGCACGTCCACGCTGCCCACACAATTCAGGTCGGCGATTGTCGTCTGAGCGTGGTCCAGGTGAGGGGACGACCACGCAGGCGCAACAATCGAGCCCGTTCGAGGCTCCGCACTCTCACGCTTCGGCGACCACCCAACCGTCACCTCGCAGCTCGACCACTCGTCCCTCGCACTCTCACGCTTCGGCGACGATGTTCACGAGCTTGGGGGCCCGCACGATCACCTTCTTGATGGTCTTGCCCTCCAACAGCCCCATGATCCTCGCGTCGGTCATCGCCGCAGCCTCCAGGTCAGCCTCCGAGATGTCGGGTGAGACCTCCAGACGAGCCTTGACCTTGCCCTGTACCTGGACGACCGCGGTCATCGAGTCATCGACCAGCAGCGCCTCGTCGACAACCGGCCAGCCGGCCCTGGCCACCGTGGGCTCGTGACCCAGACGCTCCCACATCTCCTCGGCGGTGTACGGCGCCACCAGCGAGAGCAGGATCGCCACGGCCTCGACGGCCTCACGCACCGCCGGGTCCCGGGGGCCGCAGCCGGAGTCGATCCCCTTGCGGGTCGCGTTCACCAGCTCCATGGTGCGGGCCACGACGACGTTGAACCGGTGGCTCTCGATCAGACCCTCGACCTCGTGCAGCGTCTTGTGCGTGACCTTGCGCAGCGCCACGTCACCGGTCATCGGGTCGAGGCCCGGGGCGCTGGTCACGTCGCCGCTCAGGCGCCACGCGCGCTGCAGGAACCGCACCGACCCACCGGGCGACATGTCCGCCCAGTCGATGTTGTCCTCCGGCGGGCCGGCGAAGACCAGGGTCAGGCGGACAGCGTCGACACCGAACTCCGCAAGTTGGTCCCCCAAGCTGACCCCGTTGCCCAGCGACTTGCTCATCTTCCGGCCGTTGTTGATCACCTTGCCCTGGGACAGGTATGCCGAGAACGGCTCGTCCCAGTTGACCAGGCCCATGTCCCGCAGCGCCTTGGTGAAGAAACGGGCGTACAGCAGGTGCAGGACGGCGTGCTCATCACCACCGACGTAGAGGTCAATCGGCCCCCATGCGTTGGCCAGATCGGTGTCGAAGGCCTGTGTCTGATCCTGCGGGGACAGGAACCGGAAGAAATACCAGGACGAGTCCACGAAGGTGTCCATGGTGTCGGTGTCCCGGGTCGCCGGACCGCCACAGTTCGGGCAGGCGACGTTGACCCACTCCGATGCCCCGCCCAACGGTGAGGTGCCCTTGGGCTTCAGGTCGGCGCCCCGCAGCTCGGGCAGCTCGACAGGCAGCTGGTCCTCGGGGACGGGGACCTCTCCGTCGACCGGGCAGTGGATGATCGGGATCGGCGCGCCCCAGTAGCGCTGGCGTGAGAGCAGCCAGTCCCGCAGCCGGAAGTTGACCGCGCCTTCACCCAGGCCGTTCTTCTCCAGCTCCGCGATGGTCGCCGAGACGCCGGTCGCCTTGTCGGTCATCCCGTCCAGGGGGCCGCTGTTGACGTAGGTCCCGTCGCCGGTGGTGGCGATGAACGTCTCCTCGGGGTTTCCGGTGTCATCAGGCCCCGTGTCGACGACTCGACGCACCGGCAGGTCGAACTGCTTCGCGAAGTCCAGGTCGCGCTGGTCGTGCGCGGGGACCGCCATGATCGCGCCGGTGCCGTAGTCGGCCAACACGTAGTCGGCCGCCCACACGGGGATCTGTTCGCCAGTGACCGGATTGGTGGCGGTGATGCCCAGATCGACTCCGGTCTTGGGGCGCTCGGTGGACATGCGGTCGATGTCGGATGCCTTGCGGATCTCCGCGAGGTAGGCGTCGTACGCCGCCCGTTGGTCCGGTGCGACGATCTCACCGGCCAGTGCGGCATCGGCGGCCACCACCATGAAGGTCGCGCCGTACAACGTGTCGGGGCGCGTCGTGTAGACGCTCACGGTGCGGTCCTCGCCCGAGGCGAGGTGCATGCTGAAGTCGACGTGTGCACCCTCGGATCGGCCGATCCAGTTCCGCTGGGCATTGACCACCTTGTCCGACCAGGTCGGCTGCAGGTCGTCCAGGCTGTCCAGCAGCTCCTGGGCATAGGCGGTCGTGCGGAAATACCACTGGGTCAGCTCACGCTTGGTGACCTCGGCACCGCAGCGTTCGCAGGACCCGTCGGCCAGCACCTGCTCGTTGGCCAGCACCGTCTGGTCGTTGGGGCACCAGTTCACCGGGCTGTTCTTGCGGTAGGCCAGGCCCAACTCATGAAACTTCAGGAACAGCCACTGGGTCCACTTGTAGTACTCCACGTCGGAGGTGTGCAGTCGGCGCGACCAGTCGAACGAGACGGCGTACTTCTTGAACGACGCCGCCTGGGTCTCGATGTTGCCGTAGGTGTAGTCGGCGGGGTGCGCGTCGTTGCGGATCGCCGCATTCTCGGCGGGCAGCCCGAACGAGTCCCAACCGATCGGGTTCAGCACCTCGTAGCCACGCTGCCACCAGTAACGCGCGATCACGTCGTGCAGGGCGGTGACCTCGGCGTGGCCCATGTGCAGGTCACCCGAGGGGTAGGGGAACATCGTGAGGGCGTAGCGCTTCTCCCGCGGCGAGTCGTCGTGGGCGGTGAAGGGATCGATCTCGTCCCAGACGGCCCGCCACTTCTCCTGCATTGCCTCGGCGTCGTACGTCGCGTCCTGCTCACTCATGTCGTTCTCCTCGTCGTCTCACTGCACCCGCTGCCCGTCACGCACTTCGTGACACAAAAAAACCCTCCGCGCAGGAGGGTTGCCGCGATGATCGATCCGATCAGCGCGGCTGGCCAAGAAGGAACTGGGTTCGCATGCCGTGCATGGTACCGCAGGGCTCCGGAGCCCTCCGCACTCACTCGACCAGCAGCAGTGGAAGCAGCGCCACCACGTCGCGCTCGAGCCGCTCACCCGCGTCGGCGTCGCCGGAGACCTGGGCCAGCAGCGCGCGCTGGAACAGTCCGTCGAAGGCCGCATAGGCAACCGACGGCTCGGCGTTGACCTGCTGGCCGACGAGCTCGGCGAACCTGCCGAGCACCCGCCAGATCATCGCTTCGAGGAGTGTGTCGATGTCGCGGGAGTCCGTCCGGAGGGTGTCGTCGAAGAGGGCTTGACTGCGGACGTCGTACCAGAGGCGGTGCATTTGGGCGTCCTGGATGAGCGTTCCACTGAGCCGCTCGAGGAACCGTGTCCGGAACTCCGCGGCGGAGGTGGCGGTCTCCACGATGTCGTCGTAGCGGGTGGCACAACGCGTCTTGTAGTAGCGCACGCAGTAGGTGATCAGCTCGGACTTGTTGCGGAAGTAGTAGTGCACGACGCCGTGGGAGAACTCCGAGTTCTGGGCGATCTCGCGCAGCGAGGTCTTCGCGAACCCGCGCTCGCCGAGCGTCTTGAGGGCGCTCTCGGCCAGGGCCGTACGACGTGCGTCGTGCTTGTCGACGGGGCGTCGCAGCGCGCTGTCGTCACCGGGGTCTTCGGCCGGCTCGGTGACCGGCGCGGTCGCGTCCATGGAGTCATCCTAAGCCTTTTCCAATCCGGTCGAGTCACTCGAGGACGCACTTTCTTGACACTCGTCCAGAGAACTCTTGACAGGCGTCAAGATATCGGGGCAGGCTGTGACCCAGACCACTTTCACATCCCACCCACTTCTGCGAAGGACCCTCCAGATGAGCAACTTCGACCTGACCGGTCGCACCGCCCTGGTCACCGGCGGCGCCCGCGGGCTCGGCGAGGGCATGGCCCGTGCCCTTGCCGCCGCCGGGGCCCGTGTGATGATCGCCGACCTGCTCGACGACGCCGGCAAGGCGACCGCGGACTCGCTCGGCGAGAAGCACGGCTTCGTCCACCTGGACGTGACCGACGACGCCGGTTGGGAGTCCGCCACCGCCGAGACGGTCCAGCGCCTGGGCGGCCTCGACATCGTGGTCAACAACGCCGGCGTCGAGATCACCAGCCTGATCACCGAGTTGGACCCGGACGACATCCGCAAGATGCTCGAGGTCAACGTGCTCGGCACGGCTCTCGGCGTCAAGCACGGCCTGCGCGCCATGCGCCCCGACGGCGTGGCCGGCCACGGCGGCGCGATCATCAACGTCGCCTCCGTTGCCGCGACCATCGCCTTCCCCGGCATCTCGATCTACTCCGCCACGAAGTCCGCGGTCGATCGGCTCACCCGCGTGGCCGCGATGGAGGCCGGCAAGCTCGGCTACGGCGTGCGCGTCAACTGCATCTATCCCGGACTGGTGCCCACCGAGATGGGAGCCAGCCTGGCCAACGACGTCGCCGAGATCGGCCTTTTCGGCTCCGCCGAGGAGGCAGTCGGCGCGGTCATCGAACGAACCCCTGCCGGCCGCCTCGGCGAGGTCGCCGACATGGGCGACGCTGTCGTCTTCCTGGCCTCAGACGCCGCCCGGTTCGTGACCGGGGCTGGCCTGCCCGTCGACGGCGGCATGGGCATGTGAGACCTCCCGAGCCCACCGATCCCGCTCCAACGAACAGAAGGAATGGCATGTCTGACAAGCCCGTCATCGTCTACGGCGCATCTGGATACACCGGTCGCCTGATCTGCGAATACCTCCGTGAACACAACGTCCCCTTCGTCGCCGCCGGTCGCTCGGAGGAGAAACTGAACGACGCGATGGCCTCCCACGTCCCCGGCATTGAGACCGTCGACCACGAGGTCGTCACGGTGGACCACGACGTCGCGTCGCTCACCGAGCTCTTCACCGGCGCATCCGTGGTCTGCAACACCGTCGGCCCGTTCAGCCAGTACGGCCCCGAGGTCGTCGAGGCGTGCCTCGCTGCCGGCGCTCACTACCTCGACACCACCGGGGAGCAGGACTGGCTGATCACCTGCGACGAGAAGTACGGCGCCGACTTCGCCGTCGCCGGGCTGCTGCTCTCCCCTGGTGTCGCGCAGATGTACACCACCGGTGAGATCGCCGCCCAGGTCTGCCTTGAACAGTCGGGCCTGGACACCCTCGACATCGCAGTCTTCTGGGGCGGCAGCCCGACGATCGCCTCGACCCAGACGATCCTGGTCAACGCGGCGCTCTCTAAAGCGTTCCACCTCCAGCAGAACTCCTACGAGGCCTGGGATCCCGAGGACGGACTCACCGAGCTCGTCATCCCCGGGCAGCACGAGCTCGCACTGGCCCTCCCGTGGGGAGGCACCTCCCACCCGGTCTGGTTCAAGCGAGATCCACGCGTGGCCAACGTCAAGGCACTCGGCGGCGTCTTCAACAAGGCGCTCATGCAGGGCGTCCCGCAGATCGTCGCGGGTGCCATCGAGGCCACCAAGGACATGAACGACGAGGACCGGTATGCCGCCCTCACCGCGACTGCCCAGCAGGTGATGAGCGAGATGCCTCCGCGCGAACACACCCGCCTCAACCGCTCGCTCGACTCGGTGCATGCGTCCGGGCCGCTCGGACGGGCGCACTGCGTCATCCACGGCAACAGCAACTACAAGCAGACCGGGCTCCTCCAGGCGTACGCCGCGTACTCACTGCTGCAGACCCCGCCACTGCGGACCGGCTTCGCGTCAGCCTGCCAGGCGTTCGGCCACCGCCCCCTGCTCGGCGTACTCCGCAGCTTCGGCCTGGTCATGGAGCCCGAGCTCACGGTGCAGGGCTGAGCGACCGCCATGAGACTCGTCGACTTCCTCGACAAGGGGGCGTCCATCGACCCGGACACCCCCTGCCTGACCACCGACGGCGTGAGCCAGAGCTACGCCGAGACGGTTGCCCTCAGCCACCGGCTCGCCGCGGCTCTGCAGGCCGCTGGCGTCGAACCCGGGGAGAAGGTGGCGATCCTCTCGGCCAACGATCCGCTCGCGTTCACCTGCGTCTTCGGGATCAGTCGTGCCGGTGCGGTGTGGTGCCCGGTCAACCCACGCAACGAGGCCGCCGAGAACCGCGAGCTGCTCGACCTGTTCGACTGCACGGCGCTCTTCTTCCAGTCCTCCTTCGCCGGGCTCGTCGACGACATCCGCGGCGACTTGCCCGCGATGACCACCCTGATCTGCCTGGACGCCGACCTGGGGTGGGCGCGTTCGTGGGCGGAGTTCGTCAACAGCGCAGTGCCAGGCGAGGCCTCGACCGCACCCGTCGAGGATCTCGCCGCGGTGGTCGGGACCGGCGGCACGACCGGACGTCCCAAGGGCGTGATGCTCACCGGGACGAACGTCGAGACGATGACCGCGCTCACCTTGATGTGCTACCCGTTCGAGGGACGGCCCGTCTACCTCGCGCTGGCGCCACTCACCCACGCGGCCGGCGTGCTCTGCTTCCCGATCCTGTGCCGCGGTGGCGAGGTGGTGATCATGCGCAAGCCCGACGTGGAGGAGTTCCTGACCCTCGTCGAGCGAGACTCGGTGACCCACACGTTCCTGCCCCCGACGTTGATCTACATGCTCCTCGAAACCCCCGGCCTCGATGACCGGGACCTCTCCTCGCTCCAGTGCTTCTGGTACGGCGCGGCACCGATGTCGGTCTCGCGCCTTGAGGAGGCACTTTCCCGGATCGGCCCCGTCATGGCCCAGCTCTTCGGCCAGAGCGAGGCCCCGATGATGATCTCGATGCTGCCACCGAAGGAGCACTTCCGCCGTGACGGCAGCGTGGCCACGGAGCGGTTGGCCTCGGCCGGACGCGCCGCTCCTCTGGTGACCCTGGCGATCATGGACGACGACGGAGGCCACCTTCCCCGTGGAGAGCGCGGCGAGATCGTCGTCCGCAGCTCCCTGGTCATGGCCGGCTACTACAAGAACCCGGAGGCGACCGCCGAAGCCGGGCGGCACGGCTGGCACCACACCGGGGACATCGGGTACGTCGACGACGACGGATACCTCTTCATCGTCGACCGGGCCAAGGACATGATCATCACCGGCGGGTTCAACGTCTATTCCACCGAGGTGGAGCAGGCCCTGCTCGCCCATCCCGACGTCGCGGATGCGGCCGTGGTCGGGCGTCCGGACGACAAATGGGGCGAGCGGGTGGTGGCGGTGGTCCGGGCCCGCGGGGACCGCGCGATCGAGGTCGACGAGGTGAAGGCCTTCGTGAAGTCGCGCATCGGGTCGGTGAAGACCCCGAAGGACATCCACGTGTGGGCCGACCTGCCCCGATCCAAGGTCGGCAAGGTGCTCAAGACCGAGGTCAAGGCCCGACTCGACTGAGCCGGGATCCAACGCTGGATCCAACGCTGGGGCCTGGTCCGTTGCCACCGGGGATCCGCGGGCATACCGTGTGCGAACTAGAGGCGGGGTGCTCCGATGCACGAACTCTCGATCGCAGAGGCCATCGTTGACACAGTCACGCAGCGAACCGCCGAACGTCGCGTCGAGGTGGTGCGGGTCCGGGTCGGCAAGCTGATGGCAGTGGTCGCCGATGCGTTGCTCTTCTGCTTCGACCTCGCCACACAGGGGACGCCACTGGAGGGCGCCCGGCTCGAGGTCGACGAGACCGACGCCTTGGTGCACTGCCGCAGTTGCGACCAGGACTCGGTCGTGGCCGACCTGATCCTCCTGTGTGGTTGCGGCAGCGCCGATGTCGCCGTCCTCGCCGGTCGCGAGTTGCAGGTGAGTTCCGTGGAGGTGGTCTGAGATGTGCAGCACATGTGGATGTGGCTCCGACGAGGTCCGGGTCAGTGGCGTCGAGGACAGTGCGGCCTCGCACTCCCACAACCAGCCACACGACCAGCCACATGAGCATCCGCACGACCACCCTCACGACCATGACCACTCCGAGGACCGGACACACACGATCGAGCTCGAGACGGCCGTGCTCGCGCGCAACGACCACCTGGCCGGGCACAACAGAAGATGGCTGCAGGAGCGCGACATCCGGACGCTGAACCTGATGAGCTCACCCGGCGCCGGCAAGACCACCCTGCTCGAGCGGACGATCGCGCTGACCGAGCGCAATGTCTCGGTCATCGAAGGAGACCAGGAGACGCTCTTCGACGCCGAACGGATTCGCGCGGCGGGCGCGCGCGCCGTACAGGTGAACACCGGAGCCGGCTGCCACCTCGACGGCTCCATGGTCGGCCGGGCACTCGAGGAGTTGCAGCCCGAACCGGGCAGCGTCCTGTTCATCGAGAACGTGGGAAACCTCGTCTGCCCTGCGCTCTTCGACCTCGGGGAGTCGGCGCGGGTGGTGGTGATCTCGGTGCCCGAGGGCGACGACAAACCGCTGAAGTACCCCCACATGTTCAGCGCTGCCGACGTGGTGGTGGTCAACAAGATCGACCTGCTCCCCTACGTCGACTTCGACGTCGCCAGATTCACCGCCGACGCCCGCAAGCTGAATCCGGACGTGACCGTGCTGCCGGTCTCCGCGCGCACCGGTGAGGGATTGGACGCCTGGCTCACCTGGCTCACCTGAGCTGGCTCACCTGAGCTGGTCCACCAGAATT
>JAKDNC010000750.1 GCA_030452025.1 Nocardioides sp.
CGTTCTGCGTGCCCAGCCGATCAAGATCGGCCAGGACCTGTGGACCGTCCTCGTCAAGGAGGACGCCACACTGGTCGAGGTCAACCCGCTGGCCCGTCTCGAGGGTGACAAGCTCGAGGCGCTGGACGGCAAGGTCTCGCTCGATGACAACGCGGCTTTCCGTCATGAGGACCACGCCGCGTTCGAGATCCGCGAGGAGGCCGACCCGCTGGAAGCGAAGGCCAAGGACAAGGGCCTGAACTACGTCAAGCTCGACGGTGCCGTGGGCATCATCGGCAACGGCGCCGGTCTGGTCATGTCCACGCTCGACGTGGTCGCCTACGCGGGTGAGAAGCACGGCAACGTGACGCCGGCCAACTTCCTCGACATCGGTGGTGGGGCCAACGCGCAGGTGATGGCCGACGGGCTCGACGTGATCCTCAACGACGAGCAGGTCAAGAGCGTCTTCGTGAACGTCTTCGGCGGCATCACCGCCTGCGACGAGGTCGCCAACGGCATCAAGGGGGCCCTGGAGATCCTCGGCGACCAGGCCACCAAGCCTCTCGTCGTGCGCCTCGACGGCAACAACGTCGATGAGGGGCGCCGCATCCTCAACGAGCTGAACCACCCGCTCGTGACGCAGGTGGACACCATGGACGGCGCGGCCGACAAGGCCGCCGAGCTGGCGCACCAGAGCGCAGTCTGAAAGGGCTTTGAACCTATGTCTATCTACCTGAACAAGGATTCCAAGATCATCGTCCAGGGCATGACGGGCGGTATGGGCTCCAAGCACACCACCCTCATGGTCGAGGCCGGATCCAACATCGTGGGTGGCGTCAACGCCCGCAAGGCCGGTACGTCGGTCGAGCTCGGTGGCAAGGACCTCCCGGTATTCGGCTCCGTCAAGGACGCAATGGCCGAGACCGGTGCCGACGTGTCGGTCGTCTTCGTGCCGCCGGCGTTCACCAAGGACGCCTGCATCGAGGCCATCGACGCCGGCATCGGCCTGCTGGTGGTCATCACCGAGGGTGTGCCGGTCCAGGACTCCGCCGAGGTGTTCGCCTACCTCGACGGCAAGTCCACCCGGATGATCGGCCCGAACTGCCCGGGTGTCATCACGCCCGAGGAGTCGCTGGCCGGAATCACCCCGCACACCATCGCGGGCAAGGGCCCGGTCGGTCTCGTGTCCAAGTCGGGCACGCTGACCTACCAGATGATGTTCGAGCTGAAGGACCACGGCTTCTCGACCGCCATCGGCATCGGTGGTGACCCGGTCATCGGGACCACGCACATTGACGCCCTCGAGGCCTTCGAGAAGGACCCGGAGACCAAGGCGATCGTCATGATCGGTGAGATCGGTGGCGACGCCGAAGAGCGGGCCGCGGACTACATCAAGGACCACGTGACCAAGCCAGTGGTCGGCTACGTCGCAGGTTTCACGGCCCCCGAGGGCAAGACCATGGGTCACGCCGGTGCGATTGTGTCGGGCTCCTCCGGCACTGCAGCGGCGAAGAAGGAAGCGCTCGAGGCAGCAGGGGTGAAGGTCGGCAAGACGCCGTCCGAAACCGCCGAGCTGATGCGCGAGATCCTCAAGAACCTCTGATCTCACCAGATCAACGACGAAGGCCCCCCCGCATCGCCGGGGGGCCTTCGTCGGTCGCGGGAGTGTCGGTTCAGCAGCCTGCCTTGGTGAAGGTGCACATGGCTGCGATCGGTTCGGAGGTCTGCTTGAGCATCGCGTCGACCTGGCCTTGTCCGTTGCCGTCCGGGTAGCCGCCGTGGCCTTCGTGCCTGATGACCAGGACCGAACTGCCCGTCCGGATCACCATCGTGGAGGACCCGAACGGTGACGCGTCACCGTTCATGATGTCGCGCTCGAGGATCACCCACGCCTCACCGCCCGCCTGGACCTTGCGGACCGTACGCTGGGTCTCGTAGCCGTCGGAACGCTCGGGATCCTTCGGGCAGGCCTCCTGCGTGGCGATCAGGTCGGCAACCGCAGCCACCGCCTCGTCGA
>JAKDNC010000751.1 GCA_030452025.1 Nocardioides sp.
GGCGTCGCCACTGCGCTGATCACCCTCGCCCGTGCCGGAGGCCTCAAGGTCCTGGCCACCAGCCGCGACGAGGCCAAGCGCGAGCGCGCCCTCGAGATCGGCGCCCACGAGGTCTTCGAGTCCGGCGCCCGCCTCCCCGTCAAGGTCGACGCCGTCATGGAGACCGTCGGCCGCGCCACCTGGTCCCACTCGATCCGCTCGCTGCGCCCGGGCGGGACGATCGTCATCTGTGGTACGACGTCCGGGCCGCAGCTCGAGGACGCGGAGCTGACTCGCATCTTCTTCCTGCAGTTGCGCGTGATCGGCTCCACTATGGGCACCCGTGCCGAGCTGGCCTCGCTGATCACCTTGCTCGACGCGACCGGGAAGCGCCCGCTGATCGACCGGGTCCTGCCGATGGAACAGGCCCGGGACGGATTCGCGGCAATGGCTGGTGGAGACGTCTTCGGAAAGATTGTCTTCACCCGATGATCGGCGTCCGGTGACACGCACACACCTGATCACCGGTGCTGGCTCCGGGATCGGTGAGGCCCTCACCAGCTCACTCGTCGACCGCGGCGAGGAGGTGGTGTTGCTGGCGCGATCCGCGGAACGGGCCGACGACCTCCGCGCAGGCTTCCCGGGAGCCATGGTCCTGGTCGGTGACCTGGCCGACCCTGAGTCACTGGAGCCACTGGCCGCAAGCCTCCCGGATCGTCTCGACTCGTTGATCCACGTGGCTGGCGTCGTCGAGCTGGGTCCGGTCGCGGAGCTGTCCGCCTCCGACCTGCGCAACCACCTGGAGGTCAACCTGATCGGGCCGGCCGTGCTCACCAAGATCGCGCTGCCGGCTCTGCGCAGCAGCGGCGGCTTGGTCGTCTTCGTGAACTCGGGTGCTGGCCTGCGCGCCAAGTCGCAATGGTCGGCGTACGCCGCCTCGAAATTCGGGCTCCGCGCCCTCGCGGACTCGCTCCGCGACGAGGAGCGTGACAACGGACTCCGGGTGACCACCGTGTTCCCGTCGCGGACTGCGACCCCGATGCAGGAGAAGGTCCACGGACAAGAAGGAAAGCGATACGACGCCGCGAGCTGGATCCGGCCGCAGAGTGTCGCGGACACCATCCTGCACGTGCTCGACCTGCCCGTGGACGCCACGATTCCCGAGGTCGAAGTCGGCGTCGGCCCGGGCCACGACCTGCGGTAGATGCATCGCTGGGGGGACGTTTCGGGTTCAATGGTTCCGGGCAGTGTGGGCCCTGTACGCCGGGGGAGTGCGCGTCAGCGAGGAACGACGAGAGAGCGGGGATACCGTGGCTGGCTTGCCGCAGGAGGGCCAAACTTTTGGACGTTACGACATCAGGCGTCGTATCGGTCGTGGTGGCATGGGTGTGGTCTAAGCTGCCGTCCAGCGCGGTCTGGGGCGCGAAGTCGCCCTGAAGGTCCTCTCCTCCGACTGCGCCGACAACGAGGAATACCGCGCCCGGTTCCTGCGCGAGGCGGAGATTCTGGCGCGCCTCGACTCGCCGCACATCATCCAGGTCCAATGACGCGGGTGAGCAGGACGGCTGGCTCTACATCGCCACGCAGTTGGTGCCCGACGGGGACCTACACGTGATGCTCAGCAGGTACGCCCGATGCCGATCGGACTCGCCCTCGACGTGAGGGATGGCGGCATCGGTGCGGATGTCAACAGCTCGCCGACCGACGCCGACCGGGCCGAGTTCTGCGCGGCGTTCCGTGAGTTCAACTACGACCCGGACTACGTCGAAGGGCGCAAGAAGATCGGCAACCTGATCGAGGTCGGGACGCCTGCGGATCTCTCGCCTCACCCGAGCGGGCGGGCTACGAGAAGTTCGTCTCCATCGTCTAGGACTCGGCGACCGAGACCGAGTTCCTCTCCTCGTTCTCGAACCTGTCGCCGGTCGAGGGCCACAACGTCACCGCGTTCAACGAGGACACGGTCGATAACTGCTGATCAGCCGCACGACATCTCGAAGCCGCTGATCGCGAC
>JAKDNC010000752.1 GCA_030452025.1 Nocardioides sp.
GTTGCCGTTGGTGTCGAAGAGATACGGCACGTCCTCGCGGTCAAGGTAGAAGTCACGTTCCTTCCAGCCCATCGTGGTCGGGTCGAGCACGGGAAGCAGTGCCGCCCAGGGTTGGACCGGCGCGATCCGCCCGTCCGGGTCGGCGTCCTTCGGGTGCACCCAGCCGGTGCCACCAGCGTCGAGCGACACTTCGACGGCGCCGACGTCGGCGAGGGCTCGGCGGGCCGCGGTGATCGTCGTGCCCAACCACCACTGGAGGTCTCTGAGCGTCCCCGGCCCGAAGGTGAGCAACCAGCGACGCACCAGCTCGGCGTACCCCTCCTGCTCCGAAGTCGGCTCAGGCGACTCCCCCAACCAGCGCGCCGTCGGGGTCCAGCCGATCCGCGAGAGCCGCCAGCTCCCGCTGTTCTCACCGCGGACGACATCTCCACGCGCACCGAGAAGGGCCATCAGACGTGGCGCGAGCGGGACGTCACCACCCCACTTGGTGCCCGGCGAGATGGAGAC
Source organism: Nocardioides sp. (assembly GCA_030452025.1). Taxonomy (GTDB): domain Bacteria; phylum Actinomycetota; class Actinomycetes; order Propionibacteriales; family Nocardioidaceae; genus Nocardioides. Next base: position 508 of record JAKDNC010000752.1, read on the forward strand.
CTTGCCAGCGACTTGGGGCACTCGATCCTTGATCTGTGCCGTGGTGAGGCTGCCGGACGCGGCGAGCTCCGCAAGGATGGCCTCGCTCGACTCCTCGACCCATCGATCACCGTCGGGGGCGATCCCGGATCCGGCCACGTCCTTGGCGATCTTGCGCTGCTCCTGGGTGGCCACCCGGGCCGAGACACTCCCCCAGGCAGCGGGCAGCAGATCGCGGGGAAACACCCAGAGCGTCCGACGCATCGCCAGCTGCTTGACCAGCGACCGCTCGTCGTAGAGCACGGTGGAGATCTTCTCGATCCCGACCCCCTCCGTCCGCGCAGCGACGGACAGGTAGACCGAAGCAGGCTCGGTGGCGTGCAGGACGGTCATGGCGCGCGTGGCCGCCTCTGGATCCACCAGGCGTTCACCAGGAGCGATGGCGTGTCGCGCAGCGAGACGAGCGCGCCGTTCGTCGTCGGTGATGTGAAGCATGCGGATCAGGATGCCGCACGGGGCAGGTTTGAGGAGTCTCGAATTCGGATAGTCTCACCCCGAATCCTCACCACGGCTTCGGGTGAGCAGCAGACTTGGAAGGTCAGAACATGCCAAACCAGCCGCCGCATTCCGGACCGTCGGATCCCGATGGTCCGGAAGAGCCGACCCGCCAGATCACGGGAGACTCATCGCCCTACGGCGGTTCGTCCCCGTCCCAGCCGGGTCCCTACGGCGGTCAACCCCAGCAGTACGGGCAGCAGCCCCAGCAGCAGAACCCCTACGGGCAGCAATACGGCCAGCAATACGGGCAGCAGCCCCCACCACAGAACCCCTACGGGCAACAGCCTCAGCAACCGAACCCCTACGGCGGACAACCGCCCCAACAGAACCCCTACGGCCAGCAATACGGGCCGCAATACGGGCAGCAGCCCTACGGCAGCCCCCCACCGCAGCAGTACGGCGGCGCCACCGGTGGCAAAAAGAAGTGGCTGATCCCGGTCCTGGCGATCGTCGCGATCCTGGTCATCGGCGGCGGCATCGCGGCCGCTCTCGCACTCACCGGTGGCAAGGGCTCCGACACAGCCGTCGCCGACCTGTCCAAGGGTGACTGCCTGACCAGCTCCGACATCTCCGAGGGCAACAGCGACATCAGCGACATCAAGGCCGTCGACTGTGGGGAGGACCACGACGCCGAGGTCTTCGCCGACCTGGAGCTCAGCAGCGGCGACGTCGAAGACTTCGACATCGACGCGGTCGGCTCCCAGTGCATCGACGAGCTCGAGAGCAACGACATCTCCATCGACGACCTCAGCGCAGACAGCAACGAGGTCCGCCCCCTGGTCGCCAGCGACGACCCCGGCGAGGGTGACACGGTGGTCTGCTTCATCCGCAACAGCGACGGCGACAAGCTGTCCGACAAGATTGTCGAGTGATACCCGCATGACTCAGCCTCCCGAATACCCCGGCAACGGGGACAACGGTTCCAACGACCGCCCTTCTTGGGAG
>JAKDNC010000753.1 GCA_030452025.1 Nocardioides sp.
CCGACGGAGCTCACAGGGAAGCCATTGCCTGAGTACTTCTGCTGGGAACCGCCCTTGCTGCGACGGGGATGCCCTCGCCCACCGAAGGAGCCGGAGAATCCCCCGGAACCCTGGAAAGATCTGGGCCCGCCACCCTTCTGACCGGACCGTCCATGCTCCTCGCCGGACCCGGCGCACCGTCGTGTGCTCCGGGGCATCGGCCTGCCTGCGACCACTTCTCCGCCCCGCAGGGCCTCAGCCCACCGCGAGGCCGGTGAGGACCTCGGCCACCACAGCCCCCGGGTCTGTGGCCCCCATGACCGCGCGGACGAGAGCCACTCCGGCGACCCCCGTGGCCGCGAGCGAGGCGGCATCGGCAGGGGTGACGTCACCGATCGCCACGATCGGCAGGGACGAAGCGGCGACCAGCGGGAGGTACCCCTCGACCCCCAGCGGAGGACGGCCGGACTCCTTCGTGGGCGTGCGCCGGAACGGGCCGGCACCGAGGTAGTCGACCTGGTCGCGCACTCCCTCGGCCGCGCGCACCAGCTCGAGCGTCCCCGTGGTCAATCCGATGATCGCCTCCGGCCCCAGCAGCGCCCTCGCATCGGCCACCGGCAGATCGTCCTGACCCAGATGCACGCCGTGCACTGCGGCTCCGCGCTGCCGGGCGACGGCCGCGACGTCGGCCCGGTCATCGACCAGCACCCGCGTGCCGGGATTCGCGTTGTGGACCGCCTCGGCAACGGCGAGGACGAGCTCCAGCAGCTCCGCCGCAGTGGCCTCCTTCGCCCGCACCTGCACCACCCCGGCCCCGGCGGACGCCGCCGCGGCCGCGACCTCGACGGTCCGCCGCCCGGTCCCCGAGGTGACGAGATAGCAGCGCAGGTCCAGGCCCGGGAGAGGGCCGCCCCGGGCGTCGAGGGACTGCACCGGCTGCGTGATGCGCGTGGGCTGTGTGTTCATCGTCCTACCTCATCGAGTGCGTCCAATAGATGCATGCGGAAGCTGCCCGGGCCGGTGGCCCGCTCGGCGGCGAGCTCCCCGGCCAGGTCGAGCCAGACGGTCGCGGCCACCGCGGCCTCGAACGGATCGGGATGCACGGCGGTGCAGGCCGCCGTCAGCGCCCCCAGCAGGCACCCGGTGCCCGTGACCCGGGTCAGCAGTGCAGTGCCGCGAGCCACCCGCAGGCTGCGCGCGGTGTCCAGCACGAGGTCCACCTCCCCGGAGACCGAGACCGCTCCACCGGTCCGCGCCGCCACTTCCCGGGCGGCGCCCTCGACTGCATCGCCGGCGCGGTCGCTCGCGGTGGAGGCGTCCGGGCCTCGACCGCCCCGTCCCACCCCGGTCAGGGCGAGCACCTCGGAGGCGTTGCCGCGCACCACCGCGGGCCGGGAGTCCAGCAGCTGTCGGGCGAGCGGGGTGCGGACCGGGGCGATCCCGATCGCGGTGGGGTCGAGCACCCAGGGGCGGCCCTCGCGCACGGCCACCTCGACCGTGGCCGGGATCCCGTCCATGGCGTCGGTGCTCAGCGTGCCGAGGTTGATCGATAGGGCCTCGGCGAGTGTGGTCACCACCGGGGCCTCGGCTGCTGTCTCGGTCATCATCGGTCGGGCGCCGGCGGCCAGCAGGCCATCGGCCACCAGCGACATCGACACGGTGGCGGTGAGACAGTGCACCAGCGGTGCTCGCTCGCGCACTGCGGCCAGGATCGGTGCGACCGGGCCCAGGTCCGGGTCCGGGTCCGTGAACCGGGTTCGGCACGGGGGAGTGGCGCCGGGCCGGGCGCTCATCGGTTGCCCCCGGCGGCCACAGTGTCGAGGTCTGCGCCCAGCTCACGCGGTCGCAGGCGCGGTCCCAGCGCGGCACCGATCACCAGCAGCAGACCGCCGAGGACGATCAGGGCCAGGACGGTGCCGTGCCGTCCCAGCATCGGCTCCAGCACCGGCACGTAGAAGGGGTAGAGCGCCGGCAGCACCAGGGACAGGCTGTACCCGGCGCCGTACC